>JBCCYR010000187.1:0-5658 GCA_039189355.1 Pseudomonadota bacterium | reverse complement strand
TCAGAAAAAAGCACAGGATATCCGGTGTCTACACGTGCCAGAACCCCGAAAGCCGTGACGGTCTGAAACCCCCGTGCCATGTTCGCCGGATGGCCATTCACATATTTGAAGCCGTACGTTTCCCCGTCGCTTGTCGGCATCAGTTCTATAACACCCTCGCGGGAATGCGCCGCGACCCTGGGTGTTTTGTCGAACATGTCCCAGCGTTTGAAGTCGGCTTCAATGTAGCCTGCAATTTCCGCAATCGCCTTGGGCAGGCCGATCGTGTTGATGATTTTCATCATGTTGTCGACACTGACAAAGGGAACCATCGCGAGTGCAGAAGGGGCAGGTGCTGTCGTCATGGCTAAAAACTCCTTGTTGGGCGGTCGAGTACCTTGCGTCCAAGCAGGCTTGCGCACAGATCGACCATCAATTTTGCAGTGCGTCCGCGTTCATCCAGAAACGGGTTCAGTTCCACCAGATCAAGTGACGTAACGAGACCGCTGTCGCATAATGTTTCCATGATCAGATGCGCTTCCCGGAATGTCGCACCGCCCGGAACGGTTGTGCCGACAGCGGGCGCAATTTCGGGATCAAGAAAATCGACATCAAGGCTGACATGCAATGCACCATTAGCTGTGCGTACCTTGTCCAGAAATGCTCTGAGCGGTGTGATGATGCCGTGTTCGTCAATGGCACGCATATCATGGACCGTAATTTCACTTTCAGCGAGATGCCGGTTTTCTGCCGGGTCTACAGAGCGGATGCCCATCATGCAGACATTTCCCGCCGGGATTCCTTGTGCCAGTTCAGGATAGTATCCTTCAAAGCCCGAACGACCGGTGAAATATGCAACGGGAGTGCCATGCAGGTTTCCGCTTTGGGTTGTTTCCAGCGTATGAATATCCGGGTGGGCATCGAGCCAGAGAACAAATTGCTCGCGTCCATCATCCTTGGCTTTGCGCGCCATGCCGGAAACCGTGCCCGCAGACAGACTGTGATCGCCCCCAAGGAAAATCGGAAAGTCGAATTTTGATGCAGCTTCATGCGCTCTGGAAGCAAGCTGCGTCGTCCAGCCAATCGTTTCAGGCAGGTTTTTGACAGACCTGTTCTTGTGCAGATTTGAGGCTTCGGTCAAACACTCTACGTTTCCCAAATCGGCTGCTGAGTGCCCGAGTTGACGCAATGCCTCCATGATTCCGGCAGTTCTGAAGGCGTCCGGCCCCATAAGACAGCCAGACTGATCCGTTCCGGTCTGGACCGGCGCTCCGATAATCGCACAACTTAACGGTTTCATGGTGTCTCCATCTCGATGTTCATAGGATGGAGGCTGGAGTCATGTGCAAAAAGCTGTAAAAGTGATCATTATTCATATAGTTTTGACCAAATTGATAACTAATTTTGCAAGATGAATAAAAATGATTGAACTTTCGCCGAATGACCGCAAACTGATTGTTGCCTTGAAAAAAGATTCGCGTGCTTCGATAACGACGCTATCCGGTATGTTGGGCCTGTCCAGAGCTACCGTCCAGGCACGCATGGAACGATTGGTTTCCAACGGCGTCATTCAACGTTTTACAATTAAGCTTGCGCCTGAAGTGGGACTGGAAACCATCAAGGCTGTAACAACAATAGAAATACAGGGCGGTATTTCGAGTTCAATCATAAAGGCTCTGCGGCAGATACCGGAAGTCGTCGCGCTTTATTCAACCAATGGTGCCTGGGATTTTGTTGCCCATATCGAAACATCAAGCCTGCCTGAATTCGATCGCGTATTGCGACAGATACGCGAAGTGAAAGGTGTCTTGAACAGTGAGACGAGCCTGTTGCTTGATGCTGTTTGAATTCAGATGATGCCAAATTCCGAAAAGGGAATGAAATCCACCAAGTCGCCCTCTGACACGTCCGTTCTGTCTTCGGCAATCTCGATTAGTCCTGATGCGGCTCTCAACCCGGTAATCAAGCCTGATCCATCGCGTTCGAATTTCTTTGCGACTGTATTGTCAGACTGATCCTTGCCCATGAAGCCGCGGAGGAATTCCCGGCGGTCGGGCTTTGATTTTATGGAAAAGCCTGCGGGCAGGGGGTAGCGCTGAGGTTCCCTCCAGGTTCCACCAGCGAGAACGTCCAGGGAAGGGCGTACATAGAGTAGAAAACAAACGAATGCGGCGACCGGGTTGCCGGGCAACGTGAAACACGGTGTATCTCCAATCTGGCCGAAACTCATAGGCCTTCCGGGTTTTACCGCCAATTGCCAGAGATGGCATTTGCCGAGCTTTTCAAGGGAATTGACGAAATGATCCTCCTCACCCTTTGAAGCGCCGCCGGTTGAAATAATGACATCATGGTCAGAAGCCGCTTTTTGAAGCAGTGTTTCCAGTTCGCCAGCCTCGTCAGGACATACACCGAGATCGGTTGTTTCTGCTCCCAGTTCTGCAAGCAATGCCCGGAGCATGAATGTGTTGGAATCATAGACTTTTCCAGTCTCATAGGTTTCACCTGGCCGCAGAATTTCATCGCCGCTGGATATCAGGCCAATACGCAGTGGCTTGAAAACGGAAACAGTTGCAGCGCCGGTCGAGGCAATCGCAGCAAGGTACTGTGGCCGCAGACGGCTTCCTGCCTCGCATACCATATCACCTGTTTTGACATCCTCTCCTGCAAGGCGGCAGTTTGCGCCCTTTTTCAATCCGCCAGGAATTACAACAAAGCTCGTGCCGTCTTGCTCATGGGTTTCGCAATCTTCCTGCATGGCAATTGTGTCAGCGCCTTCCGGCATTCTGGCTCCGGTAAAAATACGTGCAGCAGAGAATCCCGGCAATTCAATATCCGATGTTTCTCCTGCTGCTATTCTTGTCGCAATAGGGAAGAAGCCGCCCGTGGGCTCATGATCGGCATGCGCGAATGCATAACCGTCAACCGCTGTATTGTCGAAGGCAGGAATATTCCGCGGAGCAGTGACATCATTTGCCAAAATTCTGCCCGATGCTTCTTCCAGTGCCATGGTCTCTGTTGTTGCCATTGGTGCCATGCGCTCACGCAGCAGTGCAATTGCTTCGGCATGTTTCATCCGGTCCTTGTCATGAACGAAACAGTCATCAGCAAGCTTCTTCATGCGGAAATATCCAGATTTTTCAGAATAAAGTCAGCAATATCAGAGATTTGGCTGCGTTCAAATTGCGGCAGATCACAACCGTTCAGTGAAGTGTCACAGGCTATCGCCTTGATTTTCTGATCGTTAGGCCAGATGTGTTCGTGCATGTTGTCCGGGCCTATGATTTCAATTTTTGGTATTGCTTCACGTTTATAGCCTTCCACCAGTATCAGGTCACACCCAGCCATTTTTGATATCATGTCCTGAAAGCAAGGTTCATCCGCTCCGCGCAATTCGTGCTGCAAGGCCCAGCGATTTGCTGAAACCAGCATCACCTCTTTTGCGCCTGCCTCGCGATGTTTGAAACTGTCGGTACCCTGTGTATCCAGGTCAAATGCGTGATGTGCATGCTTGATCGTGGATACAATCAGCCCCCGTGAAGATATCTCTGTCACCAGAGCGGACACCAGTGACGTTTTCCCGGAGTTTTTCCACCCGGCTATACCAAAGCACTTTGGATTGTTCATGTATCTGAATGCTCCAAGACAAATTCTTCGGCAAGACGCATATCATCCGGCGTGTTGACATTAAAGAAGGGGTCTGGGTCGGTGGCCTTAAATTCAGCAAGACTGCTGCGATAACGCTCCACAAACAGCATGACCTTGCGTCCCTCTTCATCAACAAGAAATTTCTCAAGATTATCAGCCAGATCAACAGACCACAGGCCGAAAACCGGGTGCCGGCGTCCGGCGGAAGATGCAAGCACGATCTGTGCATTTTGCGCTTTTAGCTCTGAAATCATGCGGGCTGCATAATCTTCAGGGAAAAACGGTGTATCTGCCGCCGCAGTAAGGATGTGACTTGCATTGGTATTCTCGTGTGCCCAGCGCATTCCGGCCAATACGCCTGCAAGCGGACCGGCAAAATCCTTCACGGTATCGCCGACTACAGACAGCCCTAGAAAATCAAAGCGCTTCGCATCACCATTGGCATTCAGAACAACTTGTGAAACCTGCGTTCTCAGACGGTCCGAAACATGTTGGACAAGGGGCAGGTTACCCAATTCAAGCAGGCTTTTCTCCGGCCCTTCCATTCGCCGTGACAAGCCGCCTGCGAGGATTACGCCAAGTACATCAGTCATTTTCCGAGCCTTTACGACGATGCTTTCCAGGCTCGTCCGATACCAGGTCAGGGTTCATGTCGAATTCAATGCGTTCTTCTCCTGCGAGGGCTATGAAGCGTTTCCCGCGAGCCCTGCCAATCAGTGTTAAACCCGCCTGTTTGGCAAGTTCCACACCTGATGCGGTAAAGCCGGAACGGGACACCAGAATTGGGATGCCCATCATGACCGTTTTGATCACCATCTCAGAGGTGAGGCGCCCGGTTGTATAGAAAATCTTGTTTGCTGCGTTCGTCTTGTTCCGGAACATCCAGCCTGCAATTTTGTCCACCGCATTGTGGCGGCCGACGTCTTCCATATAAACCAGTGGTCTTCCTTCTTCGCACAAGACACATCCGTGAATCGCACCTGCCTCAAGATACAGGCTTGGCACGGTATTGATTTTCCTGGTGAGTTCGTAGAGCCAGCTTGTCTTCAGTTTTGCGTTAACTGGTAGCCGGATTTTTTCAAAGCTCTCCATGATGTCGCCAAAAACGGTGCCTTGTGCGCAGCCTGAAGTGCGCACCTTCTTTTTCATCTTTTCTTCAAAATCGGTTTCCGTTTCAGTACGGACAACAACCACTTGAAGATCATCATCGTAATCAACAGCGGTTATTTCTTCATCACGGGCAAGCATGTTCTGATTGACGAGATAGCCGATTGCCAGGAGTTCCGGATGATCGCCGATGGTCATCATTGTGACGACCTCTTGGGCGTTCAAGAAGAGTGTCAGGGCACGTTCGTGGACAACACGGGTTTCAATCGCATTGCCCTCTTGGTCAATGCCGGTTACCGGCGCGGTGAGGTTTTCATTTTCCGGCTCCGGTTTGACAAGAAACTCGTTCACCACATTATTCAATTGCTTCGGACTCCTGTTGTCTCAATCTCTCAATATGGAGGACATAGATCGTCGAAGCAATTGCACACAGGATCGAGAAGATCATTACGCCGAGCAGATAGCCCGGCCCATCTTCGAAACTGACATAATACCCGGAAACGCCGGCAAAGATTGCCCCGCCACCAATCTGCAATGTTGCGCCAAGTCCTGAAGCTGCTCCGGCAATTTTGGGCCGCACATTAACAATCCCGGCATTGGCATTCGGCAGGGTGATGCCGTTTCCCAGTCCCACAAAGAAAATAAGGCCAAAGAACGCAATTGCATTCTCGCTCAAGCCGTTTGTGAGAATGAAAGCGGCAACGAGGCCTAGCAAAACAGCAAGATTGCCGATCATCATCATTCGGTTAAGGCCGAACCGTACCGACAGCCTTCCAGCAAGAAAATTCCCAAGCAGATACCCAACGGCAATGAAAATAAAGTAAAACCCAAATGCAGTCGGGCGCAGTTCATAGTACTCAATTGCCAGCAAGGGGCCGCCTCCCAGAAAGGCAAAGAATGTTCCCGAGGCAAATGCACAAGTTGCCG
>JBCCYR010000186.1:0-5704 GCA_039189355.1 Pseudomonadota bacterium | reverse complement strand
CGGAAGTACAGCGGTAACTTGGTCATGGTCCGGTTTGAGATTAAGAACCAGTTTCTCCGGTCCGGTTTCATTTCCCAAAATGAACAGATTGGCATTTGTAGCGTTTCCACACACTTGTGTGCGAATTTCAAAATGACTGACCAGGCTGGAAAGGCGATCGATCTGAAGCATCATGAGACTTTCAATCAGAATATTTGGACTTATTCTTGCAATAAATCTCATATAACTGATTTTCAAGGCCTCCCGGCTGCTTTTTCAAACAACTCAGGAGAATTCAATGCTTGTCCCTCGCCAAAAGACCCCAGACCTTTCGCTTCCACTTCTTGGCGGCGGCCAATTTGATCTTGCAACTGATAGCAGCGAGCGCGGAACCGTAATCTGTTTTTACCGCGGATTGCATTGTCCGATTTGCGCAAACTATCTCAAGGAACTCGAAAAACAGACATCTGGATTTGCAGAGCGCGGTGTGAAAACAATTGCAATCAGCTCTGATGGTGAGGAGCGCACCAAGGAAATGGCTGAGAAAATTGAAGCCAAAGACCTGCGCTTTGCCTACGATCTTGATCTTAACAAGGCGCGTGAATGGGGGCTTTACATTTCCACCTCACGCGGAAAAACCTCTATCGGCATTGAAGAGCCTGCGCTTTTTTCTGAACCCGGCCTGTTCCTGGTTACTCCTGAGCAGACCCTTTACTACGGCTCTGTCCAGACCATGCCATTTGTTCGCCCGCATTTTTCTGAACTGGTTGGGGCACTCGACTTTGCAATTGCAAACAACTATCCGGCGCGTGGTGAATATACCGACGCTGTCTAAGGAGCCCGGTAGTGCTTTCTGAACCCGCCCGTATCCCGGGCGGGTTTTTGTTTCTAAAGATACAGGAACCAGTTTCTGACCCTGTGCGCGGGGATATCGTCATAGCCACGGTTGGCTTCTTTCAACGCGTCATCGCGTGTAATTCCAATATCCGCCAGTTCCCGATCCGTCAAAGTTTTCAATTCATTTCGTTCACGACGTATTTGAGACTTCAGTTTTCCAAGTTCGTTTGAGTGCTTTAGGTGTTCAGCAAATCTGCTGAATACCGATTTTTCAACGTATTCAATTATCTGCTCAGTCATTTTGCTCTCCGGTCCTGGGGATGTGATTTATGCTGGAAAGATAGACTTTGTTGATGTATAAGGAAAACGAATGTTTCTTATATTTATCATTAGAGGTTATTATGCAAAGCTTGGCCATTCGCGATATTGATATTACGCTGTTGAGAACCTTCGTTGCTGTTGTGGAAACCGGGGGCATGACCAAGGCTGCTGCATTGCAGAACCTCACCCAGGCGGCAGTAAGCCAGCAGATCAAGCGTCTGGAAGAGTTGTTTGACCAGCCCTTGTTTGATCGCAGCCAGAAACAAATCCAGCCGACAGCAACCGGTGAAAAGCTGTTCTCTCATGCAAAGCGCATGATCAATCTGAATGATGAAATCTGGTCGACCATGACTGCACCGGCCTATGAGGGTGAAATCCACATGGGAGTGCCGCACGACATTTTCAAACCGTTTATGCCGCCCATTCTGCGGTCCTTTGATAAGGCCTGGCCCCGCATCAATCTCGTCCTGCACAGTAGCGGAACACTTACACTGCATGAGGAAATGGAAGAGGGCAAACTGGATATCATTCTCACGACGGAACAGGAGCCCGGCAAGGACATGCTGATGGCTGATAGTCTTGTATGGGCAGGTATGCGGGGTGGGCAGGCCTGTCGGCGGTCACCGGTCCCCATGGCACTTGGGGATGGACGCTGTACATTCAGGCAGGTTGCTCTGGAAGCCCTGACCGCCAAGGGCATTGACTGGAAACTTTCGTGTCATACCGGAACGCATGATCCGATCCTTGCTATTCTCGAAGCTGATCTTGGTGTGGCGCCATTCATGTCCAAAACCGTGCCGACCGATCTGGAAATCATTTCAGAAGCAAGCGGCTTGCCCAGCCTGCCGCCGTTTTACATCAACATGTATCTGAAAACAGGTCAGAACAATCCAGCCGTACTGGAATTGGCTGAACATGTAAGAAAGAGTTTCGCGGGAAGGCTTTCGCTGGCTGCCTGAACCGTTACCACAAGGTTTCCTTTGCCCGGTTGTCCCATTTGGCGTCGTAGTCGGCGCCACCAACCGAGCCGCTTGAAAGCGTTGCCAGAACGTCACCTGGAGTGGGCAAGGTCTTCGGATCAACCTGCGCTTCCTGATCCCAGAGCTTTGAGCGAACAATTGCGCGGCCACACTGGAAATATACAGCCTGCGTCTTGATAACGATTACAGAGCGAGGCTCTTTTCCGTCTACTGCAAACGAAGCCTTGATTTCCGGATCAACCGACAAATGCGCTTCGCCGTTTACGCGCAGGGTATTCCGGGAGCCGGGAATGAGAAAGCAGAGGGCCACACGCGGATCACGGATGATGTTTTTCAGGGAATCTACCCGGTTGTTGCCGCGGCGATCCGGCATCATCAACGTGCGCTCGTCATGGACCCGGACAAATCCCGGAACGTCACCTCTGGGTGAACAATCAAGGCCTTCCGGACCTACGGTTGCAAGCGTGCAGAAAGGAGAAGTCTCGATATACTCGCGGTACTGTGGAATGATTTCCGGTACTTCCTTGACGAGTGAGGCCTCGCCGGGCTGGCCGTAAATTGCTTCCAGTTCTTCAATTGTGCTCAGCGTAGTCATTTGAAAAGTCCAGTGGTGAATTGATCTGGACTCTCAATATTACACTTTGCCTTTGGCGACAAATGCGCCGTTCCGGTACTGCGTTTTTCCGTACAAGAATGGCGTTCCATCCGGATTTTCGACGCGCCCACCTGCCGCCCGCAGAACTGCTTCGCCTGCTGCTGTATCCCACTCCATGGTTGGGCCGAAGCGGGGATATACATCGGCTTCTGCTGCAGCCAGCAAACAGAATTTCAATGACGATCCGATTGAAACGGTTTCCTGAATGCCATGATCCTGAAGCCACTGGTTGGTTGTTTCATCACGGTGCGATGCGCTGGCAACCGCTACAGCACCCGAGGCCGGAACATCGCGCACTTCAAGCTGTTTTCCATCTTCATCAGCGCCAGCCTGCGTGCTGCCGGTGAACATGCGATTGAGGGCAGGTGCATAGACAATACCCATAACGGGCGTCCGGTTCTCGACCAGTGCAATGTTCACCGTGAACGCTCCCTTGCTGTCAGCTTTCAGGAACTCCTTGGTGCCGTCCAGCGGATCAACCAGAAAGAAACGGTCCGGTGCGTCAAGAGAATGGCTGTCTGCATTTTCTTCGGAGATGATCTTGATCTCAGGCGCGACCTCTTGGAGGGCGGAGACAATGATCTTTTCCGCAGCGCGATCTGCTTCCGTCACCGGTGAGCCATCGCCTTTGGTATCAGCAACAACCCCGTTGGCATGGATTTGCATTATTGCTTCTCCCGCCTGCCTTGCAACAGGAACAAGCGCGTCAATCAGAGTTTGATGATCCGTCATTTCATTTTCAACAGGTATTCGATGATCTGGTCGGCCAGCGTGCCTGGGTCAAGTTCGCCGCTTTTCAGAATTATTTCTGGATTTTCAGGGGGTTCGTAGTCGGAATCGATACCAGTGAAGTTTTTCAATTCACCTGCACGGGCTTTCTTGTAAAGACCTTTCGGATCCCTCGCTTCACAAATTTCCAGGGGCGTATCGACGAAGACTTCCACAAACTCGCCAGCCTCCATCATTTCCCGCGCCATCTCCCGTTCGGAGCGGAAAGGTGAGATGAAGGAAGTCAAAACAACCAGACCTGCATCCACCATAAGCTTTGAGACTTCTGCAACGCGGCGGATGTTTTCCACCCGGTCCTGATCCGTGAATCCCAGGTCCTTGTTGAGGCCGTGACGCACATTGTCACCATCCAGCAGGTAGGTGCGCTTGCCTATCGCATGAAGCTTTTGTTCAAGTTGGTCGGCGATGGTTGACTTGCCGGACCCGGAAAATCCGGTGAACCACAGGACACAAGGTTTCTGGTTGTTGGCCTGCGCGCGCACCTGCTTGCTGATTTTCATCTCGTGCCATTCAATATTGCTGGCACGGCGAAGGGCAAAGTCGATCGTGCCTGCACCAACAGTGGCATTGGTGAACTTGTCGATCAGGACAAAGCTGCCGGTTTCGCGGTTGTCCTTGTAAGCGTCAAAGGCAACAGCTTTGTCGAGTGCAAGCTTGCAGTATCCGACTTCGTTTAAATTGAGCGTTTTGGCGGCAAGGTATTCATGGGTATTTACGTCAACCAAGTGTACCAGATCGGTAACTTGCGCGGTTGCCTGACTTGTTGCAAAGCGAATGGTGTATGCCCGTTCTGGTAGCATCTCCTCTTCACTCATCCAGATAACATGAGCTGCGAACTGGTCTGCAACTTCCGGTAGCGTTTCGGGTTCAGCCAATACGTCACCACGGCTAATATCAAGCTCATCCGCAAGCGTGATCGTCACGGCCTGACCGGCAATTGCCTGATCAATTTCTCCGGACGGTCCCAGAATTTGTTTTACGGTGGAGCTGCGATCCGAAAGGCTGGCGGATATTTTGTTGCCCTTGCGAATTGAGCCTGATGCAACCGTACCGCTAAACCCGCGAAAATCGAGATTGGGACGATTCACCCACTGCACCGGCATGCGAAACGGTCTTGTTGCCAGGTCGCGATTCACTTCCACTGTTTCCAGATGCGCCATCAGGGTAAGGCCATCATACCAGTTCATGTTGGCAGACTTGTCGAAGACATTGTCACCGTTGAGGGCAGATAGTGGTATGGCGGTAATGTCATGAATGCCGAGTTCACCGGAAAACTCGTGATACTCCGCAACGATTTTGTCAAAAACGTCCTGCGAGTAATTCATCAGGTCCATCTTGTTTATTGCAAGTACCACGTTTGAAATGCCAAGCAGCGAAACGATGTAGGAATGCCGCCTTGTCTGGTCCAGGACGCCTTTGCGGGCGTCTATCAGTATGATGGCCAGTTCAGCTGTTGATGCGCCGGTTGCCATGTTGCGGGTGTATTGCTCGTGACCGGGCGTGTCGGCTGCAATGAACTTGCGCTTGTCCGTTTCGAAATAGCGGTAAGCGACATCGATGGTGATGCCCTGTTCGCGCTCTGCCTGTAGGCCGTCTACCAGCAAGGCAAGGTCAACCTGATCGCCTTGGGTCCCGTATTTCTTGCTTTCGACCTGAGTGGCAGAAAGCTGGTCTTCGAAAACGGTCTTGGAGTCGTAGAGCAAGCGGCCAAGAAGGGTTGATTTTCCATCATCCACGGAGCCGCAGGTTATAAACCGCAGGCTGTCTTTTGAGTCCTGTGCTTGCAGGAATTCTTCGATATCAATTACAGGAACATTCATCAGAAGTAACCCTCCTGTTTTTTCTTTTCCATTGAGCCGATTTGGTCCTGATCGATGAGCCTGCCCTCGCGTTCTGATCCACGGGCCTGAAGCAGTTCAAGAATGATTTCCTTCACGGTTGCTGCGTGGGACTCGGTGGCACCTGTCAACGGATAGCATCCCAGCGTACGAAAACGCACAACGAGTTCTTCAGGCTTTTCCCCGGGTTCAAGCGGAACACGCTCATCATCGAGCATGATCAACTGGCCGTCACGATGGACAATTGGTCGTTTGGCGGCAAAGTATAGCGGAACCAGCGGGATGTTCTCCCTTGATATGTATTG
>JBCCYR010000185.1:0-5716 GCA_039189355.1 Pseudomonadota bacterium | reverse complement strand
GATTGCTGCCTCAATGACAGAAGAACAACCTGATTTCTTTGAAAAACTGCCAACGGATATCTCCGATGATGTCGTGATTGTGGGTGGTGGTCTGGCAGGCCTTTTCTGCGCCCTGAAAATGGCGCCCAGACCAGTCACGGTTCTTGCCGCTGCTCCCATCGGAACCGGAGCTTCTTCAGCTTGGGCGCAGGCCGGTATCGCCGCTGCCGTTATGCCTGGTGATACAATCGAGAAACATGTCGCGGATACGCTTGCAGCCGGTGCCGGCATCTCTGATGAACACATTGCAAGACTGATGGCGAACGAAGCATCAGAGCGCGTCTTTGACCTCGCTGAATATGGTGTACCTTTTGACCGTGATCTTGAAGGAAAGCTCAAGGCTTCACGCGAGGCCGCGCATTCCGAGCACAGGGTGGTCGGTGTGCAAGGCGACCGTGCCGGAAAGGCGATCATGGAAGCGTTGGTCGCAACGGTGCACCAGACACCATCGATACGGTTGCTTGAGGGCTTCGTTGCGGAAGAATTGCTTACAGATGGCAAACGGGTTACGGGCCTGCTTGCACGCGGAGACCGTGGAACCAATCCGCACCGCATAGAACTGAAGGCAGATGTCATTATCATGGCTGCGGGTGGTGTTGGGGCATTATACGAAGTGACGACCAATCCCACAGAGGCACGTGGCGGCGGGACAGGTATGGCAGCGCGCGCCGGTGCCGTAATTGCTGACCCCGAATTTGTCCAGTTTCATCCAACGGCAATAAATGTGGGTAAAGACCCTGCGCCACTGGCAACCGAGGCCTTGCGAGGCGAAGGATCTACACTGGTAAATGATACCGGCGAGCGCTTCATGCTGAACGTTCATGAATTGGCGGAACTTGCCCCGCGGGATGTGGTAGCCAAAGCCATTTTTGACGAGGTAAGTGCCGGTAGAGGTGCATGGCTTGATGCGCGGGAAGCGGTTGGAGAACATTTTGAGAAAGAGTTCCCCACAGTATACGGATACTGCAAGGCTGCTGGGATCAATCCTGCCACTGACCTGATACCGGTAATCCCGGCGGCGCATTATCATATGGGGGGTATATTCGTTGATGCGGATGGCAGGTCATCGCTGGATGGGCTTTATGCGTGTGGTGAAGCAACTTCTACCGGTGCGCATGGCGCAAACCGGCTTGCCTCCAACTCGTTGCTTGAAGCTGTGGTGTTTGCTGCACGCATTGCCGAAAATGTTCTTGAGTATTATCCGGATGCCAGCGCCAGCACCATTCTGGAACGGCCTCCTGTAGACCCGAATGGTATGGCCAAGCAACGCATGATGCCAAGGTTGAGAGCTGTCATGTCCAAACATATAGGCGTTTCCCGGAATGCTGAAAGCCTGCGTGCCGCCATTCTTGAGATCAATGACATGGAAAAACAAAACCGTTCTGCCAGATTTGCAAACGCCCTGACGACTGCAAAGCTGATGGCGGTGGCGGGTCTGAAACGTGAGGAAAGCAGGGGCGGACATAGAAGATCTGACTTTCCGGAACCGCGTGAGGAATGGCAGAAACGTACCTTCATTACATTGATGGAAGCCGACAAGATCGTAGCGGAAGTGGTCGGGAGTGCGTGATGGATAATTTCAATCCGCATTTGTCGCCAGTCCTGATCCGAAGGGCGGTTGATGAAGCAGTGCTGGAAGACCTTGGTCGCGCGGGCGATGTTACCAGCAACGCAACCATACCTGAAAATGCAGTAGCAGAGTGTGTTCTGGCCACCAGGGAAGATGGTATTCTTTCCGGAATACGGCTGGCGGAAGAAGTCTTTAAGGCAATCAATCCTGAAGTCGGTTTCTCGCCAGAAAAACAGGATTGCGACGCCCTGACCAAGGGCGATGTGATTGCCCGCATCAAAGGCAATGCGCGTGGCATTCTTGCTGCAGAAAGAGTTGCACTCAACTTTCTGATGCGTATGTCCGGCATTGCTACCTACACATCGCAATTCGCGGCCCGTATTTCCCACACTGCGGCGCAGGTTTGCTGTACCCGCAAAACCATTCCGGGACATCGTGCTTTCGACAAATATGCGGTTAAATGCGGTGGCGGTTCCAATCATCGTTTCGGGCTGGATGACGCAATTCTGATCAAGGACAATCACATTGCGGTAGCCGGGGGCGTTGGCTTGGCAATCGGTCGCGCAAAAGCTTTTGCGGGGCATTTGGTGAAGGTCGAAGTGGAAGTGGACACGCTCGAACAGTTTGCAGAAGCACTGAAAGCAGGGCCTGATGTGGTATTGCTGGACAACATGACCAACGACCAACTCAGGGAAGCCGTGAAGCTCAATCGTGAAGATAATGGCGGCGCTGTCAAACTGGAAGCATCCGGCAACGTGAATATCGATACGGTCCGGAAAATTGCCGAGACCGGCGTTGATTACATCTCAACTTCGAAGATTACAATGGCTGCTCTTACACTGGACGTGGGGCTGGATATTGAAATCGCCTAGGTCCTGCCTCTAGCTTCTGCCTACCCTCAAACCCGGAGCAGGACGTTCTTTGAGGATTTCACTCCTGAAGCGGAAGAGAGCTGCGGGCCTTCCACCGGTCGAATGCTGGCTTGCACCTGTTGGCTCAACCAGATCGGCGTTCTCCACCAATCTGCGAAAATTCTGTTTGTGGACCGCACGGCCGAAAATGCTTTCAACCGTTTGCTGCAGATCAGTCAATGTGAAAGTTTCGGCCATCAGTTCGAAGATCACCGGGCGGTATTTCAGTTTGCCGCGCAGACGGGCAATAGCCGTTGCCAATATTCTTCGGTGATCATGGATCATCGAAGCACCGAGAACTGCATCCGTGTTGATATGGTCAATTCTTCCATCGGCAACCGTTTCGTGAACCATACCTGCTGCATACATCAGTTCATAGCGTTCCAGTACAAGTTCATCCTGCCACGCGGCTTCCTCAAGACCAAATGAAATGCGAATGCGGGATATAGGGTCAAGGCCGCGGACAATCCGGTTGATACGCGCTGGATGCGCTGCCCATTCCAGAAGTGCCGGAATGATGATTTCATCCAGCAATGCCGGACGTCCTGTACGCCAGTCTTCCCACGGGAAAAAGTCATACCAGTTCCGCCACCCTGCATCACTGACTGGAATTTGCATTGATTGTTCAGCATTGAAGCGGGCAAGGGCCAGGTACCCCACTGAGACCACATGCGGGCTCTCGTCACCTTCGACCGGCATGCGCCCGCGGTCACCAAAAGTGTAGAGTTGCTCGACATAACCCGGCCTTAGCCCGGTTTGAGCTTCCGCCAACTCACGCAGGCCTTCTTCCATTGTGCGGTGTTGTAACGGATCAAACCGGCCATATGGCAATGCATCCGGTATGGATGCATCTGAATTATGTGTACGCAATATGGATGGACTGCCATCGACAACGGCAACAATCGCCGCGTTCAGGCCGATTTCCATGTGCGTCTTAGCTGCCATTGTTTCTCCGCTTCCGCTCTATGCGCTGGAAGATTGCAAGAAACTCGGATTGTGCTTCATTGGCAGGCTTGGGAACAAGATCATAGTTTTCCTTCGTAAATCCGCGCGGTGTTCCGAAAAAACTCTTTGCCTCTTCCTTGTCAAACCCGGCCAGTTCAGTTGCCTCGAAGTAAGCTGCAATGGAATCCGCTTTCTTGATGGAAGATTTAAGCGTGGACGTGATTTGCGCTGGCAGCGAGTAACGCAAATGGATGGCTTCCTGAAGCCTGGCTTCTACCCCTTTGTATTCATCACCAAGAACAGCTTTGAATGGGGAAATCATGTCGCCGATTACATATTCAGGAGCATCATGCAGCAAGGTGATCATTTCCTCTTCCGGGCTCGCCTTTGGAACAAGTTTGCAGAATGTTTGCCAGACAATCACTGAATGCTGCGCCACGGTGAAGGCATGTTCTCCATGGGTTTGTCCGTTCCACCGGGCAACCCGTGCAAGGCCATGTGCTATGTCAGCAATCTCCACATCAAGCGGGGATGGTTCCAGAAGATCAAGACGTCTTCCCGATAACATGCGCTGCCATGCTCTTGCTGTAGTCTTTTGGGCAGGCATTAACGGGCCTCTGGCCAACTGAAACTCACCCAGTCCGGAATTATTGCGGCGATTTGAATGTCGCCAGCCATCAGTTTTTCAGCCTTTTCAGCCCGGTCAAGCCGCAACATGGCAAGACCATTGGTTCCGTTTGTGGTGCCGGTTACACCGGCAGGTTTGCCATCAGCAGTGACCGCTGTGCCTGTATCGGGTAAATCAGTTTCAGCAGACACCTTTATCACCCGTTTCTTTGCCGTGCCACGATGCTGCATGCGAGAGACAACTTCCTGCCCCACGTAACATCCCTTCTTGAAGTCAACGCCTTCAAATTGATCCATGAGTACTTCGTGGGGATAAGCATCGCCATACTCAAAATCATATCCCCCCTCGGGAATGCAGCACTGGATACGGGAGTTGTGATACTGTGATCCGTCTTCAACCTGCTCGAATTTGCCATATGCCCGTTGGTTCAGGTTCACATGTCTCGGATCCTGAATACTGAACTCTGTTCCTTCAGGTGATTGTCCCTGAAACGATACAACCTGCATATCAGTGAGAATATCGATTTCCACTTTTGCACGGAGCCGGTAGAAAAGCAGACGTTTGTAAAACGTTTCTGAAAGTTCAGCCTGGGTATCAACCAGAAAACCGTCTGTCAGCTTGATCAGGAAAAAATCAAACATGATCTTGCCCTGAGGGGTGAGGAGGGCGCCGAACCTTGCTTCATGCAGGTTCAAGCCGGTGATCTTGCAGGTTACAAGATTGTCGAGGAAATGTTCGGCATCTTCGCCGGATATCCGCATGATGCCGCGGTCCGGCAACTTTTCAAAATAGTGAGTCAAATCAATCTCCGGCAACAAAAAACTGCCATCGGCCGGTAGGTGTAATGCCTACCCTGTAAAAGATATAGCCGCCGAAATCTTCCATGTCCTGAAAATCCCCATAAGTCACAATACGAAAGAGCTCGACCATTTGTCTGTCAGACAGTTTGTTGATCGGCATGGCAAAAAAGTAAGGCCAGACATAGAGCTCCCTTTCTGTATCCGGATCAAGCCTGACATAGCCGGCTTCCAGCACTTCTTCCAGAATTGCGAGCAGTTCATGCCCCTCTTTGTCGCCAGACTGTTGTTTGAGAAACTCGATCGGATCTCCGTCAAACCCTCCAAGAGATAATAGGGTCATGTTGTCGCCGGTCCCGATGTATGCACGCAGTTTCTCTATATCACCTGCGCGCGTTGCCTCAAGGATCAGCTCATGCATGCGGCGGGTAGGGAAAGGAAGAGCGTCAAGATCATACGAGATTTCCGGAAGCTCGACCTCCTCAATGCCTGGGCCAGCGTCAGATGCAGCATTTTCATCCGGGGTATTTTCGGTTTCTTCTTTAACCTCACTATCCTGATCATCGATTTCAATTTGCGGATCGGCATTATTCTCCTGGGCGCGTGCAACCGGCTCTCCGCCACAACTTGCAGAAAGGAAAACCATCATGAATAGCAGTTTTGAATATCGCAGCATGTCATTGGCCTCGGTTCAGCCATAATGCTACGTCGAATAGCTGCCCCGATAAAGAGAAAATAAAGCCGCAAACGCAAGGCTGGGCCAAATGTTACTGAAGGGTCCTGTTTGAGGGAAGAAAACCCATCTCATCCATTTCCTTGAAATACG
>JBCCYR010000184.1:0-5718 GCA_039189355.1 Pseudomonadota bacterium | reverse complement strand
CACCATGTATGGCTTGTACGGAAACTCCGTCTCTCCCTCCTCATCTTCTCTCAACACCACATAGAGTTCAGGCTCAGGTAGCATGAGATTGAGGCGAAGCGCTTCGGTATCCTTCCGGTGGAGGTTCAGGGATAAAGTCCCTGCATGATACTGCTGAAAATCATCACCTCCCAATAATCTTACCGGTTCAGTTTCTCCGAATTGCATATCCACGAACACGGCAACTGGTTTCCAGTTCCAGTCTGCCCACGGATGTCTAGATTTGCGTTTCTCGACAATGATGCCGAGCGGCAAAACAACTTCCTTCTCTTCAACGGATCGCAATGTTTTCACCTCCGGAAACCAGCTTATCATCGAATGCAGACACTGCAAGCAATTCAAAACTATCATTTGGCAAGAAGACTCAAGGGTTATAGACTTGTTACAAACAGGGAGGAGCAGGAACTTGGCAAGCACACGCTGTCTTATCTGCAATTGTGAAAAAACCATGCCTTTGGATGAGAAAAAGCTCACCAAGGCAATGGGGCAGGATATCGAAAAAATCCACGTGAGCCTGTGCCGGGCTCAGCTGGAATCCTATGAGAAAGCGCTTCAATCCAGCGAAGAATTGATTGTTGCCTGCACACAAGAGTCACCCCTGTTTCAGGAGATTGTCGAAGAAAATGATGCAACGTCCAAAGTCCGTTTTGTCAATATCCGGGAGAACGCAGGCTGGTCCGAAGAAGCTGAAAAAGCCCATCCCAAAATTGCAGCGCTTTTAGAAGATGCAGAATACGAAGCAGCGCCTGCCCGCCTCAAGTCGGTTCAGTCAGATGGAATGTGTCTTGTTTACGGGTCAGGTCAAAAGGCAATGGAAGTGGCCAGGTTTTTGAGTGAGCGATTGTCAGTTACACTGCTTTTAAGTGACAATGAGGATCTGGTTTTACCACCACTCGCCGACATTCCGATTTACCGTGGTGATATTGTTCAGGCATCAGGTTCATTTGGCTTCTTCGAAATCACTGTCGACAACTACGCACCCCTGCGGCCTGCTTCCCGTAATACACTGGACTTTGCCATTGCACGGAATGGCGCTATGTCCAACTGCAGTCTCATATTTGATCTTTCGGGAAAAACACCCCTGTTTCCGGGACACAGGCATCGCGATGGATATACTCACGTCGACCCGGACGACGCGGCATCTGTTTTACGGGAAGTAATCAGGTTTTCCGACATGGCCGGTGAATTCGAGAAACCGATCTATGTTGATTACAACGCGGATACCTGCGCACATTCCCGCTCACAGAAAACAGGTTGCAACAAATGCCTTGATGTGTGTCCGGCAGGCGCAATTACCGATGCAGGAGACATTGTTGAAATCGACAGCGGTGTTTGCGGCGGATGCGGCTCTTGTCATTCGGTATGCCCCACAGGGTCAATCAGTTACCAGTATCCGGCACGCACCGACATCATCGGCCGTTCCCAAAATGTACTGTCTGCGTATACCAATGCGGGAGGAAAGGAGCCATTCCTTCTCCTACATGAGGCGGCTGGTGGAGCCGAAATGATCTCCGCTGTCGCCCGGTATGGCAAGGGCCTACCAGCCAATGCAATACCGCTGGGATTTCATACGACAACCACTTTCGGGCATGTCGAACTGCTTGGCATGATTGCGAGCGGAGCGGCACACATAATGATCCTGACCAATCCAGAGCGCAAAGAGGAACTAACTGGTCTGGAAGACGAAACCGCTTTGGCGAATGAAATTCTGGGCGGACTTGAACTGGCAGAAAAGCCGAGAATTGAGATCATTTGTGAAAGTGATCCGGAAATTGTGGAACAGAAAGTCTGGAACCTTCCCGGACAGAAAGCCATTAAACCATCCTCTTTCCAGCCAATCGGCGGTAAGCGCGAGATCGGGCGCATTATCTTTGCTGGCTTGCATGAACAGTCGAAAGCCAAACCCGATTCCATCGTGCTTCCCGATAATGCCCCTTATGGCCGCTTGGATATCAACGAAACGGCCTGTACGCTTTGCATGGCCTGTACATCTGCCTGTCCGGCCAACGCAATCACAGATACACCCGGCGAACCAAAACTGCGGTTTACCGAAGCCGCTTGCGTGCAATGCGGATTGTGTGTGAATACCTGTCCGGAAAAGGCGCTGTCTCTCGTTCCGCAGCTCGATTTCACACCGGCGGCAATGCAACCCCGAACCCTTTACGAAGAAGAGCCGTTCGAATGCATATCGTGCGGCAAACCTTTTGCAACCAAGTCGACCATCGAGCGCATTTCCGATCAACTTGCCGGCAAGCATTCTATGTTTGCAAATGAAGAACGTTCAAACCTCATCAAAATGTGTGAGGACTGCCGCATTGAAGTGCAGGCAAACTCGAGTGAAGACCCTTTCGTGGTTGGATCAAGACCAAAACCCAGAACAACCGAAGATTACCTGGCAGCCGAAAAAGGTGATCTGACTGTTGATGATTTTCTGATGGATGACTAACCGGAGTTCTGTTGGATGCAAAGCTCTTTGGCCCGCGCACGGAAAGATGCATACTGCGCCTCTGACAAAATGCCCTCTTCTTTCATCCGGTCAACATCACCAATGCGTTGTTGAAGACATTGGGCAAGTGCCGGATTGGCAGCTTCTTCGGGAGTGGTTTCAGTATTGGTGACAGGTAGTCCGGCTTCACTAGAGTCAGAGAAAACCGTGCCAAAATCATCCTTGTAGTTGTAGACAAGAACGATTGCGAGGAGCAACGCAATGCATAGGGCAATTAACCTGGCTGCAACCGTATCTGCAAAACTGTTTTGGGTTTGTGTTGCCATGCATCCCTCCCGTCAGCTGGTCTTCAAGGGCAAACTGTTCAACAGGTTTTGTGGTTTCATCACAAGCTTCCTGTCATTGTTCATTGCCACAGCCAAATATACAGGCTTGCCCTGCATTGTGTCCAGCACCGCAGCGCTATCTACAAACTCCAGCCTGTAAAGTGCGAGTATCTTGTATAAATCCTCTTCACTGACCGAGCCACCGTTATAGAGTGTATTGAGTATATGTGTGGACTCCATGTCACAGCCCACATGCCAGGACCATTTTTCATCCCGGATGGATTTCATGGCAGTTATGCGTGCATCAACACCCAGAAAATGCTGGATCCATGCTTCAACCACGCGCCCGAAGGCATCCTGTGCAGGCTGGGTAAACCGGAAATCAACCGCCATGTCGAACCGATCTGAGCGTTCCCAGTACAACTCCTTGTTCTCATCGCTCATGACATCAAGAGAAACTTCGCGCATGGGAGTTCCGGCTTCGGCCAGTAATTGACCAAGACCGCCAAAACCGTCTTCCGATCTCATTTCCACAATTTCCTGGTCCGCTAGCATGAGCTGTTCGTCACCGGTAGTAACAGCCTGTTCTCTGAAAAACAGTTCGGCAGCCCGCAATTGCATGGGGTCGTCAACTTCACTTAGCAGGTTTCGCAATATCACATGAACCATCTGATCGATGAACATCGGCGGGATGTTAATTACTTCTCCCTTGAATAAAGCAGCATAAGCCGCTTCCAGTGTGCCATGTTCACCAAGGTGATCCCGGAAACGCAGAATAATCCTGTAATTGTCTGCCGTGTCATCATCTTTGATCCCGGCAATTTCCTGTTCGTCCACAGTAGAGAACGGATCAATCATCAGTTTTTCGAAAAGCGCATGTTCCTGCTCACAGGATTCCTCAACCGGATGAATCTCGGGACGTGTAAAATATGCTCTCAGATAATCGGCCGTAACGGAAAGCCAACCATCTTCATTGCGCTGAAGCAAATGTAAGCCTGCCGATTTCCAGAATTCACGACTCACTCTACGATCTCCCACACCCGAGTATGAACAGGTTCTGATGGCGCTTGAACCAGACTTAAACGCTCTTTCAACTCACCTGCTTCATCAAACTCACGCCTGATGGCAAAAATCGAATTCACTGGAACTTCAGCGCACATTTCGATTACAAACTCCAGCTCTTGATTTGCTGCGATCAAGGCTTCTTCAATCGAAGGAGCACCGAACCCGGAAACAAACTTTTCTGCCAGGTTCCCGGTTATCACATCCACTTCACGTTGACTGATTTCCGCAACGCTTGTGAATGTGGAAAACCCAAAACTTTTCAAAGAAAGAAACCCGTTCGAAAACGCCTGCTTGAGCTTTCCGTTTAGCTCAGGTTCTTCAATGGCAGAAAACCAGAAACTACCGGGAATTGCCCATTCATCCTGTTCTGCCGCATGTTCAAACACATGCATGTCAGAGGGATCAAAGCGGATCGTCTTCAAGAACTTCATGAATTCCGGGCCGCATTGTTTTGGACGGTGATCAGCGTATCCAGTGTGCTTACAGAAGTTATTTCACCACCTGTTTTGATCAAGACATTTCCCGTTTCGTCCAGTCCCACAAAATCACCATCCACCACTCCGGAAACCAGCTGCTGCTTTTCGTTTAACCGACCATTCCATTGCTCATGAACAGGTTTGAACCCGTCTTCACTCCATGTATGTATCCAATTCACAATGTGCCGCGCTACCGATTCCAGCAGTTCCGTCCGGCTGATATCACCGCATCCCTCATCCCACATTGTAGTTTGGTCTGCGTGAATGCCGGGATCGTGTTCCACACGGTCCGGCTTGATGGCAATATTCATTCCGGCAATCATCCATGCAGGAACACCATCCGGTGTTTCATCAGGCAAAATCAGATCAACATCGCCCACAACGGCATCGTTTATCAGAACTTGCGAAGGCCACCGATAGGTAATCGCAATCTCTGGTGCACTGATTGCTCCAGCCGCATCTCCGAAAGCAACCATCAGAAGATAAAGCATTTCACTACAGCGGTTCCGCTCTACTTCCGGTTCAAGCACCAGCGCAAAACGCAAGGCATTTCGATCCTCCGACCACAAAATATCCCCGGCAGCAAGATTACCCTTGGCAACCATGCCACGGGCACGGGCAACCGGACTTTTGCCAGCCTCTACCCGGTGACCCTTCAACAATGGAGGAAGTGTCGGCGCTTTCTTCATCGTCGGTCAGGAGAGGTCAATCTCACCCTCGACCACATGATTGAGATCAGTGCCATCAGCCGTAAGCACAACCTTTACTGACAACTTGTCTCTACCGGAAAGATCGGCTTCGCGCACAATACGTTCGATTTCCTGCTGGGATGTAACGCCTACTTGCTTGAGGAACTTGCGCATCGACATGTTGAATTCTTCACTCATTGGTTTTCCCGCTTATTCTGGTTTCAGTGTTATCCGGATAAGTTCTTCACCTCTCAAGACAACAAGGTCAAGTTCCCGTCCGGCCTTAGCAAGTGCAATCGCCGTTTCGTATGCACCTGCACGTTTAATTCGACGGTCACCCGCCTTCAGGATAATGTCTCCCGTCTGTAACCCTGCGGTTTCTTCCATCGAGGCTGCCTTAATCCGCATCACCTGGGCACCTATCCGGCCATCGGCAAGTGCGGGATCATTGGGTCGAACGAGAATTCCCGGCTGTCTGGTCTGAACAAGACCATCATCTTGAAAGTCTGCAAGGACCGCAAAAAGCAGTTCGCCGGAAACGGCAAAATTCACACCGATGTTGGCATCTGACTGACGGGTGAAAATCGCTGACAGCATGCCAACCAGATTTCCATTGGCATCCACAAGCGCACCCCCCGACATGCCCGGATTAACCGACGCATCGGTTTGCAGAAAGT
>JBCCYR010000183.1:0-5770 GCA_039189355.1 Pseudomonadota bacterium | reverse complement strand
TGTCCATCCAGCAGGGTGTAAAGACCGCGCCCAGTGAATAACCGCAAGCATTCAGGCGGTGACGGATCAAGCCAGCTTCATCCAAGGCTTTGGCATGGGCATCAAACATGTCGGAAAACGTATTTCCGATCTGCATGGCACCACGAACGCCCAGCAATGCAGCTTTGGATGCTTCATACAACTCTTCGTGTCTGGCACGAGGTTTCCCGACGACCAGCGTTCGCATCATGGCGGCATGGTAGTGTGCCCAGGCTCCTGACCATTCGAGTGTGAGTTGATCCTGGTCAGACAATACCCGTCTGCCCGACTTGTACCGGCAAAGCAGGGCGTCTTGTCCAGAACCGATGATAAACTCGTTGCCAGGGTAATCTCCACCGCGTGAAAAAATTTCGGAATGCATGGCCGCCAGAATGTCGCCTTCGTTTGCGCCTGCTTTCGTATGTTTTATGGCCGCATCCAGCGCATAATCCGACAGTTCGCCGGCTTTTCGAACATGTTCCAGCTCCGCTTCCGACTTTATCACCCTCAGAGAGTTGACCACGTCAGATGCATCTTCAAGATTTGCAAAAGACTTCAGACGGGCGTTTACATTCATGCCGGCCTTCGCGGTCAGGCCCTGCGTATCATATTCAACACCGATGCGGGCGCCCACCAGATCGAGATTGGCGAGAATATTGTGAAGGTCATTTGTCGGGTCCGCGCCTCCACGATCAGTCCAGATCTCTATATTCTGTATAATGGAGGTATGACGGGCCTGTCTGAGGTCTGGTGCACGGGTGAGCAACACCATTTCCCCATCTGCGCGAACGACCAGACATTGGAAGAAGCAAAACCCGAATGTGTCATACCCGGTAAGCCAGAACATGCTTTCCTGTGCAAAGAGCAGCAGGCAATCGAGATTGGCTGCTGCCATTTTTGCCTTTAGCCGTTCCATGCGGTCAGCAAATTCTTCTTTTGTAAAATGTAATGCCATGGGGCTACTGTCCTATTCTTCTACGATTGAAATCACTGAAACCTGCCGCCCGTAATCTGCTTCACCGCGGTGGGTCTTGCGGCGGTATGAAAAGAACTTGTTCTCATCTTCATAGGTGCAGTGGCCGGTCCATTCAGCATTTACACCGGAATTCTCCAGACGTTGAACAATGTAACCGGGAAGATCAAACATCGCATGCCCTGCATTTTCGGACGGTGAGAGGAATGCATCATTTGTAGATGCAAGTTTGATAAGGCGTTCAACAAATTCCGGACCGACCTCGTAGTTTTTCGAACTGATGGTGGGTCCCAGAACGGCTGTAATAGTGTCCCGTCTGGCGCCAAGGGCTTCCATTGAAGCAATGGTGTTTTCCAGAACGCCGCCGGTAGCGCCCTTCCAGCCTGCATGGCAGGCACCGGTTACCCGGTTCTCGGGGTCTGCAAACAAAACCGGCCCACAGTCAGCGGTCAGAATTCCCAAGGCCAGACCGGGAGTTGCGGTTACAATTCCATCGGCTTGCGGTCTGTCATCATTGCCAATTGGTTTGGTAACCGTAACGACATCCGGTGAGTGGACCTGATAAAGTGTAGTCAAATAACCAGAGGTCACGCCTGAATGTTTTTCAACACGTCTCCGGTTTTCAAGGACATTTTCCCGTTTGTCGCCCGAACCAAGACCGACATTCAGACCCCTGAAGATCCCGTCTGAGGTCCCGCCATCTCTGGTATAAAAGCCATGGGAAATGGTTTCATGTTTCAAGCTGTTGCTCTGGACCGGATTTGGTTCATTCATGGGTGCCGCTCACTTAAAATTTGAACCCGGATGCAAGTCTCACTCGTATGAAAGCGGAATTCAAGCCTCTTTTGAAAAAGGCCAGAGTTCCGGCATTGATGAAAAAGCAAACACTTTAAACAAGTCACCCATCTGGTCCGGTAAAGCGAGACGCTCAGCTTCATTTTTCAACCTTTCTTGAGTGGCAGGGTCTTTACCACTCCCGAGATTGCCAGCGCGTTCCAGCAGGCCGAGAGATAGCAAGAATTCTCCCTGTGTCATCAGGGTTTGGGTCTTGAGTCCTTTATCCAAAGCGACTTTTTTCAGCGCCTCAAAGTCTACATGGGAGGTCAGATCGCAAAGACCCGGTTCAGCCAGTGTGTCGATATATTCGTGTCCCCTGATGGCCTGAAATGTATCTCCAAAACCGCTTTTTGCATGTCCGTAGTCAATGAACAGCGCTGCCCCGGAATTCTCAGCGACAAGGCTTGCCACGTTCTCGACAAATGCTTCGCGAATAACGGACACTTCGAACACAGACCCATGTGGTTCTGTGGTGTGTCCTCCTGGCAGGCTTTTTTCATCGAGAATTCCTGTTCCCAGTACCCAGGACAGTTCGTCTGCTTCGTCTAGTCCAACACAGTTTTCGTGCCATTTGTCTTTGGCCTTTATGTATTGGCGGAACGGCAGAACATCGAGAAATTCATTTGCAACCAGTATTGTGGGGGCTTCCGGAATTTCAGAAATGCTGCTGTGCCAGCGGATGTTTTCATGCTGACTTAGGGTCTGTGCCTGCGTTTCTTTTAGCAGGCTGCTTGTTTCCACCAGTATAACATTGGCGGCATTGAAAAACGATTGAGAGACTTGGCAGGCGCGCAGAAGGTCTTTCATCAAAGTGCCGCGACCTGGCCCCAATTCAACGAGGTTGAAACTTTCAGGGGACCCGAGTTGTTCCCAGGTTTTGATTGCCCAAATGCCAATCAGTTCTCCGAACATCTGGCTGATTTCCGGTGCGGTTGTGAAATCCCCATCGCGGCCAATCGTTTGTCTGGACTGGTAGTAGCCATCTTTCCGGTCAGCCATGCACCAGTGCATGTATTCGGCAAGCGGCAAGGGACCGGACATTTTGATATGCCGGGCAATGCGCTCTTTAAGCGTGTCAGGCATTTGCCGGGACCCGGCTTTTTGATGTCAGTACAGCCCATATGCCGATCAGCAGAGCTGGGATTGAAAGCATCATGCCCATGGTGATCCAGTTCGTTCCCAAAAGGTAGCCGAGTTGTGGGTCCGGTACCCGGACGAACTCCACGAGGCTGCGGCTGACTGCATAACCGATCAAGAAAATGCCGCTGATGTATCCTGGATAACGCAGCTTGCCCAGTTTCCAGATCAGGAATCCAAGTAATGCAAACAATACCACCCCTTCCAGAATTCCTTCGTAGAGCTGGCTTGGATGTCTCGGCAAGCCGTCAGTGTTTGGAAAGATGACGGCCCATGGGACATCGCTCACGCTGCCAAAAAGTTCGCTGTTGATGAAATTGGATACACGTCCGAGAAATATGCCGATGCCACAACTTGCAGCGATGACATCAAACAGGCTGAATGATGTAAAACCACGGCTTTTCGCAAACAGGAGCATCGCAATTGTTGTTCCCGCCAGTCCGCCGTGAAAACTCATGCCACCCTGCCATACCGCGAACACGGAAAGCGGGTTGTCCAGATAAGTTGGCAAGTCATAAAACAGGATGTATCCGATCCGCCCGCCCAGAATGATGCCGCCGACAGCCCAGACCAGAAAATCGTCAATGTCGGTTTCGCTCATCGGGCTGTTGGCGGGGGTCCAAAGCCGGTTCGTTGTGACAAGCTTTTTGGCGTACCACCAGCCAAAAAGAATGCCCACCACATAGGCTACACCGTACCAATGGATTTGCAACGGCCCTAGCGATATGAGTACCGGATCAATTTGCGGATGACTGATTGCGGTAAAGAGGTTTAGCATTTTCGGCTGCCTGACTGATTGCGGTGCGTCTTTCGCATGTTCAGCATAATTTGTCACCTTGCTTCATTGTTGAAAGGGTGGCTTTAAAAGCTTACATATCATCCATACTGAACGCGGGAAGATCAGATGAGCCAAGGTCCAAATCGTATATTTGATGAGTTTGCGAAACTCATGACCGATGCTGCCGGTGCGGCACAGGGCATGAAACGGGAGGCTGAAACGGCATTCCGGTCCCAGGCGGAGCGTTTTCTGGCGGACATGGACCTCGTAAAGCGCGAGGATTTTGATGCAGTTCAGGAAATGGCAAGCAAGGCGAGAGCAGAAAACGAGGCTCTGAAAGAGCAGATTGAATCACTGGAAAAGCGCATTTCAGCTATTGAAAAACCTGCAAGGGCTACAAAACGCGCCGCCTCGCAGAAATAATTTCACTGGACAAAATTTTTTTCAGGGCGTGAATAAAATCTGAAAAATCCAATTCCCAGAATCCCTTACGCCATCCTTTGAATCTTTTGATTCAACGCTTCTCCACAGAATCAGCGGCTTCGCGAATCCAAGTGGGCTGGTAATCAGGATTCAGCATTATAGACTGAAATTACAGGATGATTCGCGGCGGACCTGACGCCCCGCAGATCCCGGAGACGAGGCCGGAGAAGCGGGGCATCACCGTAAATACTTGTGCCTGGTTTCAGAGCTTCTTCCTGTACAACGCAAAACCTGGACCAGGAGGCCAACTGTGCTAGCAGAACTTGAATATGAGCGAGATATCCATCCAGTCGATCTTATCGAGTATGTGGCATCCCAGAACAAATGGGAATTTGACAGAAGCAGTGATGACGAAATCAGCCTGACAGTTTCCGGCAACTGGACAGATTACAATGTTTCGCTTTCCTGGATGGAAGATTTTGAAGCGCTTCACATGGCTTGTGCTTTTGACATGAAGGTGCCTGAAAACCGGATTCTTGAAGTGACGCGTCTTCTGTCACTGGTGAATGAGCAGCTCTTGATCGGGCATTTTGACCTCTGGGCGAAAGAGGGGGTTGTCATGTTCCGTCAGACACTGATGCTCAATGGTGGTGCGGCACCGACCGGTGAGCAACTTGAATGTCTGATGACCAGCGCGCTTGAAGCGTGTGAACGCTATTACCAAGCATTCCAGTTTGTTGTCTGGGCAGGGAATACTGCGGAAAAATCGATTGATTGCGCCCTTTTCGAAACCACTGGAAATGCTTAAAACAGCTTCGAATTTTTTTATACGGAGCTGACATGGATTTCACGGTTGTATTGATTGGTGCGGGCAATATGGGTGGCGCCATGTTGCGGGGCTGGATTGCCGGAGGCATGTCGCCTTCTAACGTAACTGTAATCGATCCATCACCCTCATCGGCAATGGCGGACTATCTTGAGAGCCAGTCGGTCACATTGTCTGCCAGTGCTGAAGGTGTTCCGTCGCCCGATGTACTGCTTCTCGCAGTCAAGCCGCAGATGATGGATGCCGTGCTGCCTGCGTTAAAGACATTGGTTGATCCGCAAACCGTGGCCGTTTCAGTTGCAGCAGGAACAACAATTTCTGTAATTTCCGAAGCGTTGGGCAATGTACCGGTTGTCCGTTCCATGCCGAATACACCATCTCTGGTCGGCCGTGGTATTACGGTTGCCTGTCCGGGTGACGGGGTTACTGACACGCACAAGCAACATGTGGATAGTCTTTTGCGCGCCACGGGCAAACTGGAATGGGTCGCGGATGAACCGCTTATGGATGCGGTTACCGCCGTATCCGGTAGCGGCCCTGCCTATGTTTTCCATCTGGCGGAATGCATGGCCCAGGCAGGAGTGGCCGCCGGGCTTCCGGAAGAACTTGCCATGACACTTGCGCGCGAAACAGTATCCGGTGCAGGAGAGCTTCTTTATCGGGCACCGGAAGAGCCTTCGGTTTTGAGGAAAAATGTAACATCGCCCGGCGGGACGACCGCTGCAGCGCTTGAAGTGCTGATGGCGCCGGAAGCAATGCCGGAAATCGTCAGGAATGC
>JBCCYR010000182.1:0-5773 GCA_039189355.1 Pseudomonadota bacterium | reverse complement strand
GCTACACAATGAGCGGGGAGTTCGATTATCTTCTCAGGGTTGTTGTCAAAACTGTCCGTGATTACGAGAAGACTGTAAAAGGCCGTCTTCTAAAGCTGCCTCACGTAGGCGTAATGAACTCACATTTCGCCCTGAATGAGATAAAAAATACAACCAGCCTTCCAATTTAAACTCTCATCCTAGTAAGGTCGATTTTTTAGGACGATATTGCAAAACTTCGAATGAATAGTTCAAAAATTGAACTGCAATCCTACAAAAAATGCATCATAGTTAAGTATACAGAATCTCTCGGAGGCCCTGATGGGAGAGAACAAACCTGCATCTGAAATAATCGCAAGCCAGGAAATCACCCTGGAAGACAAATACACCGCAACCGAAGGCAAGGTCTTCATGAACGGCACACAGGCTCTCGTCCGTGTGCCGATGGTTCAGATGAGGCGGGACAAGGAAGCAGGGTTAAACACGGGCGCATTCATCTCAGGCTATCGCGGTTCCCCCATCGGCGCATATGATTTTGCACTCACACAGGCCAGAAAACATCTCGACAAACATGGAGTCGTGTTCCAACCCGGCTTGAACGAAGACCTTGCTGCAACGGCAGTGTGGGGCACACAACAGTTACAGACTTCTCCCGGGGCCAACAAGGACGGCGTTGTTGGCTTCTGGTACGGCAAGGGCCCGGGCGTCGACCGGTCCGGCGACGTCCTTAAACATGCAAATTCTGCTGGCACTTCACCCCATGGTGGCGTGCTCGCTTTCGCTGGCGATGATCACACGGCAAAATCATCAACCGTTGCGCATCAGTCAGATCATGCGTTCATGGCAGCAATCATGCCGATGCTGTTTCCTTCAAGTGTACAGGAATTTGTTGAACTGGGCCTGCTTGGCATTGCCATGTCCCGCTACTCCGGTCTTTGGGTTGGCTACAAGGTGATTGCCGATACGATTGAAACAACAGGCGTTGTTGATCTGGCCGGCGAAAAAAAGCAGTTCATCATTCCAACCGACTTCGAACTGCCGGAAGGTGGATTGAACCTCAGATGGCCGGATGCAATCCTGGAACAGGATGAAAGGCTTCAGGAATACAAGGCCTATGCAGCCCTTGCATTCGCCCGCGCGAACAATGTCGACCAGCTTGTTTATGACAGCAAGAAACCGCGTTTCGGAATTGTCGCCTCCGGCAAGGCATTTGAAAATGTGCGTGAAGCACTGCGGCAACTGGACATTGATGAAAAAGTCGCCGACGAAATCGGCCTGCGTCTTTACAAGGTGCGCATGCCGTGGCCTCTGGAACCGGAAGGCATCCGGAAATTCTCAGAAGGCCTCGAAGAAGTTCTCGTAATTGAAGAACGCCGGGAAGTCATCGAGCACCAGATCAAACAACAATTGTTCAACTGGCGCGCGGATGTGCGTCCACGCATCGTCGGCAAGTTCGATCATGAAGACAATCATATTCTGAAGCTCAATGAAGAGATGACTGCCGGCGTGGCTGTAAGGGCAATTTCTTCGCGCTTGCTGACTCTCGATTTGCCGGGCGGTCTTGCAAACCGGATCAAGCAAAAGCTCGCCTACTATGAAGAACGTGCCGCCGTCCGCAAAAAGCACGAAGCGCCTGTAACCCGCACGGCGCATTTCTGTTCGGGATGTCCTCACAATACATCTACAAAAGTACCTGATGGCAGCCGTGCCATGGCCGGTATCGGTTGTCATTTCATGGCCGTATGGATGGACCGGCAAACTGAAACATTTTCACATATGGGTGGTGAAGGCATAAGCTGGACAGGCCTCCAGCACTTTACCGATGAAGATCACGTTTTTGCCAATCTTGGAGATGGCACTTATTTCCACTCCGGATATCTTGCAATCCGGGCGGCAGTCGCATCGGGCGCGAACATCACTTACAAGGTGCTGTTCAATGATGCAGTTGCCATGACCGGCGGCCAAACCCATGATGGCCCGTTGGATCCTCCGACAATCTCAAAACAATTGAAAGCGGAAGGCGTCAAGGAAGTCTGGTTGATTTCGGACGAGCCTGAAAGATACCCCAGATCTTTGCTGGCAGAAGGGACGCAGGTCCGTTCCCGCGAGTATATCGAAGAAGTGCAACGTCACTTGCGCAAGGTAAAAGGTTGTACAGCCATTATCTATGATCAGACCTGTGCTGCAGAACTGCGCCGCCGCCGCAAGCGCGGTGTGGCACCTGATCCCGACAAACGCGCATTCATCAACCCGCTCGTGTGTGAAGGTTGTGGGGATTGTTCAGTCCAGTCAAACTGTATTTCGATTGAGCCTCTGGAAACCGAATGGGGCCGAAAGCGCAAAATAAACCAATCAGCTTGCAACAAGGATTTCTCATGTGTTGAAGGCTTCTGCCCGTCCTTTGTGACCGTTCACGGCGGACAGTTGAAAAAGCCTGAGCTGCCGGAACTTGATTCCTCCGGTTTGCCACAACCGAAAACTCCGAAACTTGATGGCGTGTACAATGTTGCCATTACCGGCGTTGGCGGAACCGGTGTTTTGACCATTGGGGCGATACTCGGCATGGCTGCACACATTGAAGACAAGGCAGCCATTATTCTCGACATGGCCGGTTTGGCCCAAAAAGGCGGCGCTGTACTCAGCCATGTCCGCCTGGCTGAAACGCCTGATCTGGTGACTGCTCCCCAAATCGTAACCGGAGAGGCTGATCTGCTGCTCGCCGCCGATACTGTTGTTGCTGCGGCACAGGGGTCTGTTGCACTTTTCAGCCAAGAGAATACCAATGCGGTCATAAACACGCACCTTAATCCGGTTTCAAATTTCATTTTTGACCGGGATTTTGATTTCCGTGAGGTCGGCGTTGTCGACACGATTAAAGAGCACGTAAGGGAAGACATCAGCCAGGTTGACTTTACCAAGCTTGCAGAAACCGTTTGTGGAGATGCCATCGCCACCAATATCATGATGGTAGGCTATGCATGCCAGAAAGGCCTGCTGCCTGTATCACCTGAGGCAATCAACAGAGCGATTGAACTCAATGCAGTTGCAGTGAACGCCAACAAACGTGCTTTCAATTGGGGCAGGAAATTTGCGGCGTTCCCTGAAGAAGCAGCACAATTGCTCGAGAAGCTTAGGCTTTCTCCAGCAGAACCGGACACGCTCGAAGAAGTAATCGACAAACGCGCAGATTTCCTCAGGGATTATCAGGATGCAAAATATGCACAGTCCTACCGCGATTTTGTTTCAAAAGTCGAAATTGCCGAAAAGAAACTCGGCAAAAAACGCGATCTTACCAATGCGGTTGCCCGTAATCTTTTCAAGTTGATGTCCTACAAGGACGAGTATGAAGTCGCGCGTCTTTACACCAACGGTGAATTTGAAAAACAAATTGCCGATACATTTGAGGGCGATTTTAAATTGAACTACCACCTTGCCCCGCCAATTATCGGCTTTGGCAAGAAACCGAATGGCCGGCCGCGCAAACGTGCTTTTGGACCATGGATGATGCCGCTTTTCCGGCAACTGGCAAAAATGAAAAGTTTTCGCGGCGGTACGTTCGATGTTTTTGGATACACAAAAGAACGGAAAATGGAACGCGAGCTGATTTCCGAATACAAGCAGATGATTTCAGACGCCTTGCCCAAACTCCGCGACAATAATCATCAGTTCGCCACCGCCCTTGCCCGGTTACCGGACGAAATCCGGGGCTTTGGGCCCGTAAAGGAACTTTCTGTCAAGAAATCCAAAGACAAAAAAGCTGATCTGATGGCTCAATTCGAAAAGCCTGATACGGACAAGAAAACGAAAAAGGCCGCCAAAGCTGAACCTGCAGAATAGATTTATCAATTCCGCAATACGTTGTACCGGATACAGCGGTTGCCATCGCACAACAGGAACGTCTGTCTTGTGCCAAGAAGCAGGTCCACGACTGCGACACGTGTAGTAACGCCATCAGCGGATGCGACAGACAGTAGCTTTAAACCCTTAACCAGGTCGCCCAAGTCATTGAATACGCGGATTTTGCCGTCGATTCCGAAATCAACCGGAAATGCAAGTGCGATTTCATCGGAAAAGCTTACAAGCGTTCCTGGTTGTTCAATCACTCTTACAGTGCGTTGAAGATTGGGTATTACCACTCCACTGAAACCAACACGTTCTGCATGCGCAACATTGGCCTCAAGTATCAAAAACAGGGCAAGAAGTGAAGAAATGGCTGTTTTCAGAATATGCATATGAAGCCATATGCAAACTGTAGGCCAAGCCTACCTGTAACGAAATGCTACCAAAACAGCATATTCCCGGCACATAAACGGCTTGCTTATGCTCAAATTGGCACAAACCGTTTCATATTAAATTAACCAGCACCAGAAACCTTTTGGAAATTCATCCCTGTTAGAAAGATCGCTGACGCAGGGGGCAACTTAGGTTCTCCTTACAATTTGGAATGGGTTTTCAGCTTCAAGCCGGATTGGGTGAGCTTTTTCTTTGCGTCTTAAAAAAAGCAAATAGAAAAGTTACAGGAGAGTATTCGTGAAAAACCTTCTTAAAGTTGCTGCAGTTGCTGCATTTGTTGCAGTTCCATTGCAAGCACAGGCTGTCACAGACAACATTCCATTTACCGGAACTGTTTCAGCAACATGCCTCATCAACGTTACTGGTGGTGGTACACTTGCCGCTAACGCTGGCTTCACCACTTTGAGTTCAGTTAACGCTGGTGGTATTGCTGGTACTGCAGACGTTACATCAAACGGTTCATTCAGTGTTTCACTGGATCCGATCGCAAACTTTGACGTATCAACAACTGCACCAAATGCAGACCTGAATACAACTTTCGCCACATCTTATGACCTTGGTGGTGCCAACACTACTACTGGTGCTACCGGCACTACTGCACTCTCAAACACAGGTACAACCAACGTATCTGTCGATCTGACTGCTACAAAATCATCAGGTGTGTTTGAAGCTGGTTCATATGACGCAACTGTAGTTCTACGCTGCGAGCCGTAATTCTACACTGCAAATAATCCAAACTCACGGGGGACAGACTGAAAATGGATTATCTGAAGATAAAAAAAATATCAGCAACTTCATTTTTGGGCTGTGCCCTGGCACTTTCGTTGCTGCCGCATCAGGCAGCAGCACAAGCTATGTCACCCATGCGGGGTGAGGTGAAAAGTTTTGCAGATGCCTTCGCTCTGAAGGTTTTTCCTGCGAACCCTTACAATCACCGCATCCGCATCGAAGTTAAGGTCTACGACCAAAACTTCAGACCAGTAACTGGCGCACGGGTTTCACCAGCAGAATTCACACTGGGTGGACGCTTCGCGCGACCAGTCAATGTGATTGTTCCTTTCGAGGGACACGCGAAACGAAAAGTTAGGGTTTGCACAGAATCTATACCTTTTCCAAGCCAACCAAAAACAACAACAATAAAGGCTCAGGTATGTGGAAAATTTTTGGGAGAGCGCATTCAGTAGCAATTAGCGCATTCGTTATTGCTGTTGCGGCTTTGTCTATGGGAGGCGAGGCATTTGCGCAAAACACATTCATCAACCAGAATATTTCTGGTTTCAACCTGCCCGGCGTTCAACTGCCACAGGGAAGCGATGAAGTGCGCGCAGCTGATGGCACAACGTGTAGGTCCGCAGTAGCAGGTTCGGGTTCATATCTTGATGTCGGATTGATCGGCAATCCGGAACAGACAAACGCTGACTCCTCGTTCTCTGCCTACACAAGAATTGTTGTGCCGCTCGGGCACAAACCAAAAAGGCTGGATTGTTCAAGACTTTATGAT
>JBCCYR010000181.1:0-5786 GCA_039189355.1 Pseudomonadota bacterium | reverse complement strand
TCTGCTTCGTCACGGGCATCGGTAAAGCTGTCAAATGCACACAAGACAAAAATCGATAAAGCCATCAGAATTGCGCTGGTAATTGCGATCAGGTTTATGGCTACCCAGAAGCCGGTTTCCTTGAAGTTTGCGTTTTCTATTGCCCCTTCGAAAAAGAAAGTTGTACCGGCAAGAACAGAAAGTTGCACGGAACAGGCCATGATTGACCAGAAAATGAGACACTCGATGCTTTTCTGGAAAGCATGTTGTTTAAGGCAAGCTGCCGAAATCAAGCATAACAGGCTGAACATGGTAGTGTTCGAAACAATTTGAAGGTTGATTGAATCAAAGGCCGCGGTGGCCCAAGCGGTCGTAATTGTACCTGTAATGCCGACTGTTGTGATAGCCCATATGGGGATATGGATGCCTTGTTTCTTTTCTCGCTTGAATATTGACCAGACCAGTAGAAAAAAGCCTGAAATGACGGCCACATTGCCAATAATGACAATCGGGGGTGTGATATTAGTCAGCATGATCGGGGACAGGATCAGGGCGATGGCAAACATGAAAAACACGCCCGCAAACCCGAGTATGTGCCGCTTTTGTTTTTGGAACAGCCACAGGATTACGAAAGCCGTTGCAAACATGGCTACAACGGTTGGTACAAAAAGCCCGCTTAAGTGGTTAATGTCCAATCTTCCTTTCCCCGCTATGTACGTTCAGGTTACCGAAAATGGTCAAAAAAAACGTTAATGATTTGTTCGGAAAGTTAACATTCCGTTTGCCATACTTGCCCTCAATCCTGGCATTCGGTAACTCATATGAATGGGCAATGATCTGATTCCACCAGGATCCAGCAGTGAAGACGGGATCGAAGGCGTAGACCTCAAGAGTGCGCTTGAAGAGCGCTATCTCGCCTATGCTTTGTCAACCATCATGGGCCGCGCACTTCCCGATGTGCGTGACGGACTGAAACCGGTCCATCGGCGCATATTACATGCGATGCGGATTTTGAAGCTTGATCCCAATACCGGGTTCAAGAAATGTGCCCGCATTGTGGGTGATGTGATTGGTAAGTTTCACCCGCATGGCGATCAGGCGGTTTATGACGCCTTGGTGCGTCTCGCACAGGACTTTGCGCAACGTTATCCATTGATCGACGGGCAGGGGAACTTCGGCAATATTGACGGCGATAATGCCGCTGCTTACCGGTATACCGAAGCGCGGATGACAGAAGTTGCGAGCCTGTTGCTTGAAGGTATCGACGAGGATGCCGTTGATTTCCGTCTTACATACAATGAAGAAGACAAGGAACCGGTGGTTCTTCCGGGAGCTTTCCCGAACCTGCTTGCCAATGGCTCGTCTGGAATTGCAGTCGGTATGGCGACCAACATTCCGCCGCACAATGCTGCCGAATTGTGTGATGCGGCAATTCACCTGATCAAGTTCCCGAATGCAGGTATCGACAAGCTCGTTAGCTTTGTGAAGGGACCTGATTTCCCGACCGGAGGAACAATCGTCGATGATGAAGCGTCGATTATTGAAGCTTACCAGACCGGACGCGGTTCGTTCCGGGTTCGAGCCAAATGGGAGAAGGAAGAAACAGGCAGGGGCGGGTACCAGATTGTTGTGACCGAAATCCCCTATCAGGTGCAAAAGTCCCGTCTGATCGAGAAAACTGCCGAATTGCTCTTCAACCGCAAGCTTCCGATGCTGGGTGATATCCGGGATGAGTCTGCTGAAGATGTTCGGATTGTCCTTGAACCCAAGTCCCGTGCGGTTGACCCCGAAATACTAATGGAGTCGCTCTTCAGGCTGACAGAGTTTGAAGCCCGGGTTTCCTTGAATATGAACGTGCTTTCCCGCGGCAAAGTGCCGAAAGTCCTGTCGCTCAAGGATGTTCTCAAGGAATGGCTTGAGCATCGCCGTGAAGTCTTGCTTCGCAGATCCAGACACCGCCTTGGCCAGATAGAACGGCGTCTGGAAATTCTTGATGGCCTATTGGTCGCTTATCTAAACATTGATGAGGTGATCCGCATCATCCGGTTTGAGGATGAGCCAAAACAGAAGCTGATTGCACGTTTTGACCTGACTGACCTGCAGGCAGAATCAATCCTCAACATGCGCCTGCGTTCGCTTGCGAAACTCGAGGAAATCGAAATCCGCAACGAGCATGAAAAACTTTCTGCCGAGAAGGCACAAATAGAGGCCTTGCTTGCTTCTGAAGACCAGCAATGGGCGGTTTTGAAGCATGATATCGGTGAGGTGAAAAAGCAGTTCGGACCTGATACGGAACTTGGTCGTCGTCGTACCGGGTTTGGTATTGCACCCGAACATAACCTTGAAGCTGTGCAGCAGGCCATGATTGAGAAAGAGCCGATTACGGTCGTGCTTTCCCAAAAGGGCTGGATTCGCGGCATGAAAGGACACGTCAGCGATTTCAGTTCACTGGCATTCAAAGAGGGAGACAAACTCCTCACTGCTTTTCATGCGGAAACCACCGACAAGGTCGTTCTGTTCAATACCTGTGGCAAGTTCTTTACCCTTAACGGGGATAAATTGCCGGGCGGCAGGGGGCATGGTGAACCTGTGCGCGTGATGGTGGAAATGGAAAATGACACAGACATCATTGCTGCCTTCAAACATGATGCCAACCGGAAGCTTCTTGTTGCGTCGAAGGCCGGGAACGGCTTTGTCGTTCCGGAAGCAGAGGTTATCGCCAATACCCGCAAGGGCAAACAGGTTCTGAACGTAAAGATGCCCGATGAAGCAGCCATTTGCGTGCCCGCGACCGGTGATCATCTGGCCGTGGTTGGTGACAATCGGAAGCTTTTGATCCTGCCGCTGGAACAAATTCCGGAAATGACACGCGGCAAGGGCGTTCGCCTGCAAAAATACAAGGATGGCGGCATCAGGGATGTCCGGATATTCCGCGAGGAAGAAGGCCTTACCTGGGAAGACTCGGCTGGTCGTGTGCATACCCGCACGTTGGAAGAGCTTGCCGAATGTGTTGGTGAGCGGGCGCAGGCCGGCCGTGTAGCGCCCAAAGGTTTCCCGAAAAACGGAAAATTCAACGGCCAATAGCCCTGCAAACCGGGAAATTTAATTCCCCCACAAGCTTAACATGTGATGAATGGCACATTCCCGGTCCGTTCACGTTCCTATTTGTACACCTAAGCCAGGAATGAAAACTGAAGAACCGGAAACAGAGAAATGGAACCGAAAATTACTTCTAACCGCATGTCTGCTGGCACAGACAAAATCATTGCCGATAAAAGCATCAACGAAGCCAAGTGGTTGCTTGGCACAGTAGCTACTTTGGCAACAATTGTTTTTGCAACCGGCGTTGCAGCCGCGGCATTGAGTGCCTAGGATCAGGCCCCATCCATAAGCCTGTGCAATGGTATGAATAAGAAACATTTGGTTTCTTATCCCATATACAGGCTGTAGTTTTGCGCTCATGCAAGTTTGCGGAGGGCAAATCCATGAAGCTGTACATCGGCAACAAGAATTACTCATCCTGGTCTTTCAGGCCCTGGATAGGTCTCAAAATGCAGGATGTTGCATTTGAAGAAGTCCTGGTTCCATTCGAGGACGAGATTGGAAATCCAAGGTTCAAAGAATTTTCACCCACCGGAAAAGTGCCCTGCCTGGTCGATCGCAGCCTCACGGTTTGGGAGTCTCTTGCCATTCTGGAATATGCAGCGGACAAGTTTCCTGAGAAAAATTTCTGGCCGTCAGATATGGATAAACGGGCTGTTGCCAGAGCTGTAGCCCATGAAATGCATGGCGGATTCGGTAATCTCAGAACCGAATGCCCGATGAACATGCGCCGTGACCACTATGCCATTGCGGTTTCTGATGGAGTGCGAAAAGATGTTTCCCGCATAGAACAACTCTGGGATGAGTGCCTGCAAAACTCAGGTGGTCCGTTCCTGTTTGGCGGCTTCTCAAATGCTGATGCAATGTTTGCACCTGTGGTAAACCGCTTGGAGATTTACTGTCTGAGCACAGCAGACAGCGTAGCCCGCTATACAAAATCCATGCAGGCACTGGTGCCCTGGCAGGAATGGGACACAGCAGGCAGGGCAGAACCCTGGATTGTAGAGGCAGATGAAGCCTAGGAGAGGGAAGTCACCGGCTTCGCTTTTTTGATGTCTGACCATACTTGCCAGAGGCTGTGACCGGAAATGGCGACCAATACAATTGCCCCTCCGATCAGTGTATTGTCAGTCGGTACTTCTGCGAAAATAAGCCAGATCCATATTGGTGCAAGAATTGTCTCAAGCAGGAAGAAAATGGCAACCTGTGGTGCAGGTATGAATCTGGGAGCCAGGGAAAGCGTGAACCCTGAAGCGGGGACCAGAATCAGGACATTCAGCAAAAGCCATAAAGGTGCTGCCGGAATCTCAAAATGCATGATTGCCAGTGGCAATGCGAAAAGGGCTGTTATCGCGCCACCTAGACAACCGCACAGTGACAGGTCTTTTCCGGATTGACGGGTCCGTGTCAGGGAAAGTGCAAGCATTATGGCAGTTGCAAGGGATGTTAAATCACCGAAAAGCGTTCCACCCTGAAGGCCATCTCCTACGATAATAGCAACCCCTGTAAAGGTAAGTATGATCGCTATCCAGGTAACCAGGCCCGGGCGTTCGCCGATGAACCACCATGCAAACAATGCAGCAATCATGGGATTGAATGCAAGAATGAAAACAAGATTGGCAGTTGATGTATGGAAAATGGAAATTGTGAACAGAATGCTGCTTATTCCATACAGGATACCCACCTCCACCCAGGCACGGTCGGTGAAGGGTTTGTCAGGTGTTTCCGTCCAGTGTCTGGCGAATAACAGCACCATGCCCAGCACCAATGACAATCCAAACCCGCGCATGAACATGACAACCCACGGATTTCCTTCCGCCAGCCGTATGATGGGGATATCGATCGAGATCAACAAGCCACCTAAAAGCGCAATTGCTATGCCAAGTCCTGAGCGTGTCTGAAGTTGCACAATAAGAATTCCTGATGAAGTATTTTCTCTTGATCAGGAATTTTCAGTCCAGGCAACCCGAAACTTCAAAGGGCGTTGGTTTGTCACCCGTGATCCATGGAAAAATGTCAGTCCTGACGTTCCCATCCGGTCATTGTCAGGTGCTCTTGTGGCCGGAAGCGGGTCTTGTAATCCATCTTGCGCGAGCCATCGACCCAATATCCCATATACACGTAAGGCAGGCCCATTTTCCGCGCGATGCGGATATGATCAAGGATCATGAAAGTACCAAGGCTTGGGTACTGTGTGTCCGTATCAAAGAAACTGTAGACCATTGATAGGCCGTTTGCGAGAACATCGGTGAGTGCTGCGGCTACCAGCTCACCTTCGCCACGGTTCGTAATGGCCGTATCCGGTCCGCGTCTTCGGTATTCAATAAGCATGGTGTTGACATGCGTGTCTTCCACCATCATCGCGTAATCCAGCGATGTCATCTCTGCCATGCCACCGGTAGAATGGCGGTCATCGAGATATCTGCGGAACAGGGAAAACTGTTCTGAAGTAGGAGCTGGTGGCAGTTGGGTGCCAACCAGAGTGGCATGATCCTTGAGAATCCGCCTGAAAGATTTTCCCGGTCTGAATTCGTCAACCAGAACCCTTACGGATACACATGCCTTGCATCCTTCGCATGCAGGCCTGTAAGCAATGTTCTGTGACCGGCGAAAACCACCCTGGCTTAGCATGTCATTGACTTGCTTGGCGCGCTCCCCGACGAGATGGGTAAAAACCTTGCGCTCTTCCTTGCCTTCAATATAGG
>JBCCYR010000180.1:0-5828 GCA_039189355.1 Pseudomonadota bacterium | reverse complement strand
GGCAGGCCCGCCCGCATGGGGAAATCGGTTTCAGGCAGGAAAAGGGTTTTGGAATAGTCGCGTTCTGAATTGGTTTCTTCGGTCATGGTTCACACGGGTTTTGGCCTGTTTCCAAACAGGCGGTATCTGAGATTTTTGGAGACTTACCCTGTTCGACTTGATTTGTCATGGGCCAAGGTCAACCCTTCCCGGCACTTGTGCTTTACGCCAAGTCCGGGCCAGTAATTCGTATGACAATCTGCAATGGTTGTATTTTCATCATGGAATTATCTAACAGGACTTTTAATCCAGTGAAAGAGAGTATTTCTTGCAATTTTGGCCAATTGCCGCTATATTTCAGGCAAATGGCCAAATCAGACAGACAATCAAGCGCAAAATCAAAAACAGTAACCTCTGAAACGCATCCTGTTAAGCGGCGCAGAGGTGTGACTGGTCGTTTTGCAAAATCAAGCAAGATTCAAGGAATCGGGAATTTTGTGGTTCGGAAAGAGCGCATTTCAAAACTTGCAGAACGTGGCTTTACAAAAATCGAACTCAATAAACTGGTAGCACCACCCAGAACGCTTGCCAGAAGACATGAGACATTAAGTCTTGAAGAATCTGATCGTGTACAAAGATTGGAACGCATCCTGGAACAGGCGATACGGGTTTTGGGTTCTGGGGAAAAAGCAAACAAGTGGCTTCGCTCAAAGAACAGGGCACTTAACAATGCCATTCCAATCGATTTACTGGTTTCAGAAACCGGCGCGCACCAAATCGAGATGCAGCTTCACGCCATAGATTATGGAATGTATGCCTGAGTATGAGAATATGGCGTATTTCCAACCATGCCAATCTATCAGGAACAGGTGGAAAATTCTCTGAAGGACGCTGGAATTATCTGGGAACCGAGATTGTATATTGCTCGGATCATCCTTCAACGTGCTTGCTTGAACTGCTTGTCAGATTTGATCCGGACACAACGCCTGAAAACTATCACCTGCTGGAAATCCTTGTTCCGGAAGATGTTGGAGCGGAACAACCAGAATTAAAGAGTGATTGGCGAGACGACCTGCAATACACGCGCAATTTATGGGAAGCTTTTTGCTCGAACAGGCGGCATCCTGTTATGCAGGTGCCCTCTGCCATCATGCCGCAAGCCAACCATTTTCTTTTAAACCCGCAACATCCTGATCATTTCAAGATCGGAATAACAGCATCATATGATAACCTGCTTGATGAGAGATTTTACGGATAATTCACACAGCAAATATGAATCACGAAATGAAATCTCAACCATGAACGACGGGCCAAATACCTTGCTCCGGTCCCAGCGTCGCGAGAAACGATTTTGCCTCTTCGCTGTCCCGGTCCATTTGTTCAACCAGCGCTTCGGCACTGTCGAACTTCTCCTCACCGCGCAACCATGAATCCAGATAGATCGTAATCTGTTGGCCATAAAGATCGCCGGAAAAATCAAAGATAAAGGTTTCCAGCAGTGCTTTACCATTGTCAAAGGTCGGGCGGCGGCCATAGCTCGCAACACCATTGTGCAGGGAACCGTCTTCAAGCCGGGCGCGAACCGCATAAATGCCGTGTGCCAAGTTTGCCTCGGCAGGCAGGGATATGTTGGCGGTCGGATAGCCCAGTGTTCTCCCCAGTTGTTGGCCCTTTATGACCTCTCCCGAAACCCGGTAAGTGTACCCCAGCAACCCGTTCGCTTCGGCAAAATCTCCTTCCGCCAGACATTCGCGAATGCGGCTGGAAGAAACCACACCGCCTCCCTCATCGCTGAAGGCGGTAACAATGGTTGCCGAAAAACCGTGTTCTTCGCCTGCCTGCATCAGAAATTGCGGACTGCCTTCCCTGCCCTTTCCAAAATGAAAGTCATAACCGGTTACGACATGGGACACTGCGAACTGATCAATCAGAACATTCTCAACAAAGTCACCCGCAGGCGTGCCTGAAAAATCCAAATTGAACTCATGCTCCACAACGCAATCAAAACCGAGCGCCTCCAACAAGGAAGCTTTGGTGGGCGCATCGGTCAACCGGAAGACCGGCGTATCGGGCTTGAAAAACGTACGGGGGTGCGGCTCGAACGTCAGAACAGTCGCCGGAACCGAATTGGCTTTTGCCAGATTGACGGCCTGGGACAGAACCGCCTGATGCCCCCGGTGCACGCCGTCAAAATTGCCGATCGCAACAACGCCGCCCTTAAGGGTTTCAGGAAAATCAGCCGGATTCTGGATACGCAGGAAAGTCATGGCTTTGCATTGCCAGTTCAAAATCTACCAGACAAGGGTTTTTATCCACGCAGCCGGTGCGGCATTGTTTTCCTTCAGGAATGCCTGCAGCTTGCCGTCATCCACGTCACCGCTGGTGTAATCTGCAGCATGGATGCCATTTGTGATGAACAGTGAATCGATACCATAATCCCCCGCGCCCTTGATATCCGTCGGCAGGCCGTCACCAACCGCCAGAATGCGGGACTTGTCGATTTCGCGGTCCAGTGTCTTCTCGGCGAATTCAATCGCCACATCATAGATCGGTGCGTAGGGCTTGCCGACAATCCGCGTTTCGCCGCCAAGCTGGTCGTATTCGCGGGCAAGCACACCTGCGCACCACAACAGCCGGTCGACCACTTCAACGACAATGTCCGGATTGGCGCAGATGAATGGCAGGTTCAGCTCAATATAGCGTTTGAAACGTTCGACATATTCGCTTGGATGCTCATTATAGTCATCGTAAAGCCCGGTACAGACAATCCCTGCCGCATCTTCCGGTTCAGAAAACGTGACATCCAGGCCTTCGTAAATCGCATGGTCCCTGTCGGGGCCAATGTTGAACACCGGACCATCCAGCTGCTGGATCAGTACGCGGGTAACGTCTCCGGAGGTCACAAGCTCGTCGAATGCATTTTCCGGACAGTTCATGCGGGCCAACTGCCTCAGGACCGGCCCACGCGGACGCGGCGCATTGGTGATCATCACAACCGCCAACCCTGCTGCGCGCGCCTTGGCCAGAGCATTGGCAGCATCCATCCAGATTTCCTTGCCATTATGCAATACACCCCAGACATCGCACAGGATGCAGTCATAGCGATCAACAAGCTGGTTGAGGCCGGTGATGGCGGGAACTGGATTTGTCATGAATTTTCCGGCTTGGTATCTGATGCCGCGTAAGTGGCATACATGAGCCGAATTCACAAGTTGGTTGGAGGTGTTTCTTACTCATTCTTACAAAGTCTCATTCTTGCCCTTTGGCGGTAGTGAAATCGCTGGCAGGGCCCGAGGAACTTTAATGAATATACGATGCATTGGCCTCAAAGGCTGTCAAAGCAAATGGGTTATGACATTGCTTTTTTCATGGACCAGCTTTTCACCCGTCGTCCAGTAATCGTTACCCTTGACTCTCCATTGTTCTTCCAAATGCTTTAACCACCGGCGGTCAATGGGAGAATAATTGAAATGCACATTATAAAAACGCCATGCGGTCTGCGACAGTTTCGAGTTCAACCTTGCCTTGTAGCGGCGTTGCCTCGCCTGTTCCTTTATGGAAGAACCAAATTTCTTTTCTTTTACCCATGGCCTGTGGAACATGAATTTGGTTGTTGAACCCGCATATCTGTTTTCACCATTGAGAAAGATCGGAACACACATGGAAAGACATTTTCCGTCCCTCGGTACGCGTGTATCGATTGTATGGCCGGATTTCAGCTTTTTCATGTAATCAATTAGGACCTCACCGGAATTTACATAACCGCCCTGGGAGGAAATATCGATAATGAAGTGATCGGTTTTGCTGCGGTATTTTTTTAAAGCCTTCACCATTTGCGGACCCATTTTTTCATCAATCTGGCCGCGCCAGCGCAGCGTAATGATGCCCTTACCCTGCTCACTCTCTGCCGTTTGATAGACCTTCACATTTCCAATGGTTTCAATTCGCTTGCCATCAGAGCTTATAGCACCAATTGAAGGGCCTAATTGGCTAACAACACACACCATCTCCAGTGAACCCAAAACATATTTTGCTATCGCGGCGTTCATATCAGCCCCTGTCATTACTTTTTCTTGAGCAATGTATAATTTCAAAATGTAAACTGGCTTCTAATCGGTACTTTTGATTTCAACATATAGTAAATAATCAGTATTTACTTGCGTCGTTCTTTGGAACGAATTGACAGCTCCGAATTCCTGCCGCGACGCTGAAGCAGTCTGAACCAACAAGCGAAATGATGGAAATGTAAGCCGGGATAAGTTTTCAGTCTCCCTCTTGTACTGTCGAGAAATGTCTACCACTTGCCTGTTAACCATCCCTCTCTTGTCAAAAGAGAATTTCAAAAAATCCCTGCGTTAAATCCTTGACTTAATCCGCAAGATTCCTTATCTCACCTCCCGTTAGCACTCATCAAACATGAGTGCTAATTTGTTTGAAACGTTAATTGCGTGACTTCGCCCGGAAAAACCGGGTGGACGCTTCTAACAAATGGGTAAAACATCATGGCAAAAATCAAATTCCGTCCCCTGCACGACCGTGTGGTCGTCCGCCGGGTAGATTCCGAGGAAAAAACAGCTGGCGGCATCATCCTCCCGGATACCGCTCAGGAAAAACCTTCCGAAGGTGAAATCGTTGCAGTTGGCACAGGTGCTCGCGGCGACGACAACGAGATCGTTCCGCTGGAAGTGAAAGCAGGCGACCGCGTTCTTTTCGGCAAATGGTCCGGCACTGAAGTCAAGATCAACGGCGAAGACGTCCTGATCATGAAAGAATCCGACATCATGGGCATCATCAGCTAAACGCTGCCCGGAACCATTCCCAATCAAAGTAATTCAATCAGGAGCTTAAAATGGCTGCCAAAGAAGTAAAATTCTCTTCCGACGCCCGCGAGCGCATGCTTTCCGGTGTCGACACACTTGCTAACGCGGTGAAAGTAACCCTCGGCCCGAAAGGTCGCAACGTTGTGCTCGACAAATCATTCGGCGCACCACGCATCACCAAGGACGGTGTTTCCGTTGCCAAGGAGATCGAGCTTGAAGACAAGTTCGAAAACATGGGCGCACAGATGGTCAAGGAAGTTGCTTCCAAAACCAACGATGTTGCCGGTGACGGTACAACAACTGCAACTGTTCTCGCACAGTCCATCGTTAAAGAAGGCGCAAAGGCTGTTGCTGCCGGCATGAACCCAATGGATCTAAAGCGCGGCGTCGACATGGCGGTTGAAGAAGTCGTTGCAGACCTCGTCAAGAAGTCAAAGAAGATCAAGACTTCAGAAGAAGTTGCACAGGTCGGCACAATCTCCGCAAACGGTGAAGCACAAATCGGCGACGACATTGCGCATGCAATGCAGAAAGTCGGCAACGAAGGCGTCATCACGGTTGAAGAAGCAAAAACTGCTGAAACCGAACTCGAAGTCGTTGAAGGCATGCAGTTCGACCGCGGTTACCTGTCTCCGTACTTCGTCACCAATCCTGAGAAAATGGTTGCAGACCTCGAAGACCCGTACATCCTGCTGCACGAGAAGAAACTGTCAAACCTGCAGGCAATGCTGCCGATCCTTGAGTCAGTTGTTCAGTCTTCCCGCCCGCTTCTCATCATCGCTGAAGATGTTGAAGGCGAAGCGCTTGCGACCCTCGTTGTCAACAAGCTGCGTGGTGGCCTGAAAATCGCTGCTGTCAAGGCACCTGGCTTCGGCGACCGCCGCCAGGCAATGCTCGAAGACATCGCGATCCTCACAGGCGGCCAGGTCATCTCCGAAGACCTCGGCATCAAGCTTGAGAACGTCACCGTCGACGACCTTGGTTCTGCCAAGACCGTCAAGATTTCCAAAGAGGAGACCACGATCATCG
>JBCCYR010000179.1:0-5829 GCA_039189355.1 Pseudomonadota bacterium | reverse complement strand
TTAATTTTAGCTGAATTTTATGATCAATGTTCAAGTGGGCATTTTACCCATAATTTACTTTGCCCATTATCGGGGACTTAAGCTTGTCTCGTTACCTTGCCATTCAAGTTTCGGTGGAGGCAGTAATGGAATATCTGTTTTTTGGTGCTCTGGCAGTACTCGTAATTTTCGGCTTTGTTTTTTACGTACTTTACGCAAATTATAATCGCGTGATGGCGCTGGATGAGCGTTGCAATACTGCGTATGCTGACATTGACGTTCTCCTTAAACACAGACACACCCTGCTTCCCGGCCTGATGAACCTGGTCAAGGGTTCCATCGACTTTGAAAAAGAGACCTTCGACCGCCTGATGGAAATGCGTGAAAAGGCCATTCAGGCACTAAGCCCGAAAATCCGCCTCAATGCCGAGGAAAAACTGGGTGAAAACATCGCTTCAATTGTCAATGCTGCTGAAGCAAACCCGCAATTGAGAGCCTCTGAGCACTTTCAGAAATTCCGCCAGGAACTGGTCGATGTGGAGAACCGTATCACAGCGTCACGCCGTTTTTACAATGTCACTGTTGAGGAGTTCAACGCCACGGTTCGCCAGTTTCCGGCAAACCTGATTGCGTCCAAGGCGCGTATTGGCCGCCGGGAACATTACAGTCTCGGAACCGAAAAGCTTCTCATGGATGAGCCTGTATCCGTAAAGTTCTGATTGGACGCATTTGGGCAGGAGCGGTTAAATGCTTAAAGTAAATGGCCTATATGGCCATGTTGCCCAGAACAACCTTCGTTCCCTTTGGGTATTTACGGGTTTCGCGGTTGCTTTCCAGATCATCTGTGCGGTTTTGCTAACCCCTTTCCTGATGATCTTTGACTTGCAGAACTGGTTTCTGGTCAATCCGCTTGGCTATCTCAAGCTCTATGTATTCCCCGTTTTCGTGTTTGGTGTAGCGTATTTCAGCCTGAATTTTTACCTGCACGCCAATACAATCCGCAATGAGTTGGGATTTGACGAAGCGACCGGCCATGACCGCCAGCGTCTATCCCAAATTGTAAATCCACTTTCAATCACGGCGGGTATTACCGCCCCCGAAATTGACATCATTGAAACCAGTGCCCGCAATGCATTTGTTTGCGGGTGGAGCATGAATTCTGCGAAACTGGTTGTCACCCGTGGTTTGCTTGATGCTTTGAACGATGATGAACTGGCAGCCGTAATTGCCCATGAGCTTGTTCATATCAAGAACGGCGACATCCTTCTCATGGCCTTCGCAAATGTTGCGGTAACCTGTATCAAGGTTCTGGAAAAAATGAATATTTTCAAAGTCAAAAGCGGCAAGCGTTTTATCATCTTTATCTTTCTTCCATTCCTGATTGTCATATTTCTGATGCTGACCATGATGGTCAATTTTACAATGCACGTTGGCACATCAATCGGCAAAATCTCGCGTCTTGTCATTGCCTCTTCACGTGAGTTCATTGCGGATGCAGAAGCCGTTAGGCTTACCCATAATCCGGGGGCACTCATTTCTGCACTAATGAAAATTGAAGGGCGCAGTACGATTGACGGGCTTGATCCCCTGGTAGAAGCGATGATGATCGATGGCGCTGCAATGGGCGAGTTTGCAACGCATCCGACCATCTCCGAACGGATTGCCACTCTGCGCAGGCATACAGGTGCCATGGCCATTCTGCCTGATCAGGCAATGGGATCGCTCAAGACCTTTTCCGATTTCCGTGCAGCGTACTCTTCAAATCAGTATGACAACGATATGCAACAGCCGGTATTTGGAAAACGCAATCGTGCTGCCGAGCCTGTTCACCAATCTGCCAAACCACAACCCAGAACTGTTTATGAACGCATCAATGCAGGTTCTGACCGTTCTGCGCACGGCATTCCGTCTCACATCATGACCATTATACGATGGGGACTGATCATCATGCTAATCCTCAACTTCGCTGTCATGTGGCAGTTCCAGCGCACCATGGAAAACGGTGGAGTATCCAAACCCGTGCCGGGTATCAGTGGCTCTATCAGAACCAAGAAAGACTACGTACCTTTGACTGAATAAAGGTCAGGTTTCTGTGATTGCCAGTTTCTTGGTCGTAGGCCGTCTTGCGAGAGCGTTTTCCTCGTCCTGCTTATCTGTATTCCAATATTCAACAAGCGTAGGGCCATTTGTCAAAAGGCGGTCCGTAACAAACTCCCGGATTTCACCAAGCCAAACCCGTTTGCCCATTCTTGTATACCACTGCATACCGTGACGAACCTGCTTGTCGGGATGTGCCAAAACTCTCAAAAGTGCTTTTGGTCTCGACTGAACAAGAACCTCGATGATTTTGACCCACAGGAATATCCGCCAGGGCGGAACGCCTTTGGTTTCCAGAGCCTGATGCTTGTAATCCCATTTGCGAAGGTCATCGCGGATAATGCGGCGATGTTTTGAGGTGTTGAAGAAGGGGGTCCAACGGTGCGGTGTGGCGTATATCGACATCATCTGGTCAGGGTCATAGGTGAGCAGTTGGGGAAAAGATCGCCAATAATCCATATCTGTTTCTTCTTCAAATCCCACCGCCCAGGTGCAGAGTGAAATAATGTTGTGTTCTCGCAGCAACCGAATTGCTTCTTTGTCTTTGCTGGTTGAACCGCCTTTACGGATTGTCTTGAGTGTATTCTCGTCGGTATTTTCGATGCCCATCAGGAAGCGCAACACACCGGCTTTCTTGTAAAGATGCAGGATATCTGCATCCCGGACGATATCATCTGCCCGGGTTGAGCCTATGATGATCAGGTCCGGTATGTTTTCTGCGATGATTGCTTCGAGAAACTCCTTCCAGACTTTTCGGGAGGATGTCGGATTTTCATCTGCAAAGTTTACAAGTTCAATTCTGTGCTCTCGATGTAGCCAGGCAATTTCTGCAGCAAGTTTTTGGGGATTTCGATAACGCCATTTGGTCCAGAAACCACGCTGGCCGCAATAGGTGCAAAGATGGGGGCAACCGCGCGAAAATTGCATCACAACCGCACGTTTGTGGCCCCAATAACTGTAGTTCTTGAAATCAATCAGTTCCCAGCCGATGCGGTAATCGTCAAGATCTTGGATCATTGGAGCAGGGCACGTAGCAAAGGGGTTTTTATTATGGCGAAAAGCAATGCCTGAAACGCCGTGAAGATCACTGCTGGCTTCTAGCGCAGCAATCAAGTTAACAGCCGTTGCTTCACCTTTGCCGCGAACGATTATGTCTATGTCCGGACTTTCAGTGAGGACATCTTTCCAATGGTAAGTTGGATAAACGCCGCCATATATGATTTTGGTATGAGGCATCCATGTTTTTATATGCCTTGCAATTTCAAGGGCTGTCGGATGAGCTGAGGTAGAGCCGCTGTGTCCTATCAAGACTGCATCAGGCGCATGGCATCGTACCCGCCTGGTGATTTCTTTTACGGGCATCGCACTTGGATCAGCGTTTAAAAGTGTAACATCATGTCCGGCATCTATGAGTGGTCCGCCAATAGCCAAAAGACCCAAGGGGGGAAGGTTTTCTTTTGGTATGCGACTGCCGATGGCGGTTTGTGGTGGGTGAAGCAAGAGTATGCGCATGGGAATGTTCTCCGTTTTGACGGGCAGAACTTGCGACTTGGTTCGGCAGATTATGTTTATCGAGTTTGCAGATTTTCAGGTTTCTGTGGTCAAAAATTTTTCTCTTGCATCGAACCGTACCGTACGGTACGACGCACTTATGAATGAGCATGTTAAGGAAATCACCGACGGAAATGCGCTTGGCGATGCGCCCTCTGTTCGCGAACAGGAAGTGCTGGCGGCCGTGCTTGACCTCATGGTGGAAGAGGGCGACGGGTTTTCCATGGCGGCCGTTGCCGCGAGGGCGAGCTGTTCCAAGGAAACCTTGTACCGATGGTACGGTGATCGCGACGGCCTCCTGACGGCGACTGTAAAATGGCAGGCCTCAAAGGTGATCATGCCGGAACTCGGCGAAGAGCAGGTTACATTGGCTGCATTCTCCAGAATACTCCAGGATTTTGCGGAGAGCTGGCTGACTGTCTTGACAGGCGATGTTTCCATAGCGCTCAACCGGCTTGCGGTTTCACATGCTGCAAACAGCAAGACCAATCTCGGTAACATCGTTCTTGAAAACGGACCACTGGCGATGCGGCAGCGTTTGTTGCCGATCTTTGAAATCGGCAACCGGCAAGCGTTCATCAACAAGACGGAAGATGAAGCATTCCGGCTTTTCTTCGGACTGGTGGTGGCGGACGCGCAAATAAGGGTTTTGCTGGGCGAACAGAAAAAGCCGTCCAAAAGGGAAATCAGTGAATTTGCGCAAAGGGCAGTGGAGCAGTTCCTGCGGCTTTGCGGAAAGAATTAAGCGAACACAGTGACAAGGAGTAAAAAATCATGCGTGTTTATTATGACAGGGATGCAGATCTCAATCTGATCAAGGGCAAGAATGTCCTGATCATCGGTTATGGTTCACAGGGCCGCGCCCACGCCATGAACCTGAAAGATTCAGGCTGCGAGAATGTTCGCGTTGCGCTTCGCGAAGGCTCGACAACTGCACTCAAAGCAGAAGCAGACGGATTTCCGGTGATGACGGTTGCAGATGGTGCTGCGTGGGCAGACCTGATGATGATGGCAACGCCGGATGAATTGCAGGCGGGCATCTACAAGTCCGAGATTGCTCCAAACATCCGCGATGGTGCGGCGATTGCTTTCGCTCATGGGCTTAATGTTCACTTTGGTCTGATTGAGCCGAAAGACAGCGTTGACGTTCTCATGGTTGCTCCAAAAGGCCCGGGTCACACGGTTCGCGGCGAATACCAGAAAGGTGGCGGCGTACCATGCCTGATTGCCGTGCATCAGGATGCTTCCGGCAATGCCCACGATCTTGGCTTGTCTTATGCCTGTGGTGTTGGCGGTGGCCGCTCCGGCATTATCGAGACCAATTTCCGTGAAGAATGCGAAACAGACCTGTTCGGCGAACAGGTTGTGCTTTGCGGTGGTTTGGTAGAACTGATCCGTGCCGGCTTTGAAACGCTTGTCGAGGCAGGTTACGCGCCGGAGATGGCCTACTTCGAGTGTCTGCACGAAGTGAAGCTGATTGTTGACCTCATCTACGAAGGCGGCATTGCCAACATGAACTATTCCATCTCAAATACTGCCGAATGGGGTGAATACCAGTCCGGACCGCGTATTGTGACTTCTGAAACCAAGGCTGAAATGAAGCGGGTCCTGAAAGACATTCAGGATGGCAGGTTCACTTCCGAGTGGATGCAGGAGTGGCATTCCGGTGCTGCCCGCTTCAAGGCGACCCGTCGCAACAACGACTCACACCAGATCGAGGAGGTTGGCGAAAAACTCCGCGGCATGATGCCTTGGATCAAGTCCAACGCACTGGTCGACAAGGCGAAGAACTAGAGCCTGTTCATAGGAAAATTTGAGGGAGCTCTTGCTCCCCTTTTTGATGAAAATTACTATTTTCACTGCATATAATCTGCAAATGCATGAAATACCAACGCGGTGCACTCAACACGTTGGTAACAGTAATGAATTCATTTTTTCATATTACTGCATTGGCTGTAGGCATTTTGCTGGGGCCATCTATATACCTGCATTTTGCAGCTGGCGACAGTATCGTGTCACATAATGCAATAGCTCCTGCCTCTATTCTCACGTCGCTAGCTTGTGTTTTGATTTTCTTCTCGCCCAACCTGCACAATCGCATAACGGGCGCTTACATCTTGATCGCTCTCTTTCTGTCTATTTTAGCATTCCTCATGGTTTTAACAACGCTCGCATATAGCGGTTTGCCTGGTAGCGAATGGG
>JBCCYR010000178.1:0-5840 GCA_039189355.1 Pseudomonadota bacterium | reverse complement strand
CCTTTGGTTGCTGTCGATCCTGCTGATCATCGGTGGCGGTCTGATCGGTCAATACGTGGCGCAGCGTGTCCAGATGACCGAAATGCCGCAACTTGTGGCTGCAATGCATTCGCTCGTTGGTCTCGCTGCTGTCTTTGTCGGCTTCAATGCACATTTTGAAATCAACAATGTTGCTGAAGTTATGGCTGCTGCTGGAGCATCAGCAGATGCAAACCTCAAAGATCTGGGAGCGTTTGCGAAACTGATCGCCAAGAAAACGCCGGCGGAAATCTCAATTCTGCACGTTGAATTGTTTCTGGGTATCTTTATCGGCGCAATTACATTCACAGGGTCTGTCGTTGCCTATGGAAAGCTTTCCGGCAAACTGACATCCGCAGCAACAAAATTGCCCGGCGGGCATATGCTCAATGCGGGCGCGGCAACCATCTCCCTGATCTGTCTGGTATGGTACACATATTCAGGTGCCATGTTCCCGTTGATCCTCATGACGATCATGGCATTGTTTATTGGTTATCATTTGATCATGGGCATTGGCGGTGCAGACATGCCTGTGGTTGTTTCAATGCTGAACTCCTATTCCGGATGGGCAGCAGCAGCGATCGGCTTCAGCCTTGGCAATGATCTGCTGATTGTTGTTGGTGCTCTGGTCGGTTCATCAGGCGCCATCCTCTCCTACATCATGTGCAAGGCAATGAACCGCGATTTCATCAGTGTCATTCTCGGTGGCTTTGGCGGCTCGGCAGGACCACAGATGGAAGTGGAAGGCGAACAGATCGCAATTGATGCAGATGGTGTTTCTGCAGCCCTGAACGATGCTGACAGCGTCATCATTGTTCCCGGTTATGGCATGGCTGTTGCACAAGCCCAGCAATCTGTCAGCGAACTGGTGCGCAAACTGCGCGCCAAGGGAAAAGAGGTACGGTTTGCAATCCATCCGGTTGCAGGCCGCCTGCCCGGCCACATGAACGTTCTGCTGGCTGAAGCAAAAGTGCCTTACGATATCGTTCTGGAAATGGATGAGATCAACGAGGACTTCCCGGAAACCGACGTGGCAATTGTCATCGGCTCGAACGACATCGTCAATCCGGCTGCACAGGAAGATTCCAACAGCCCGATTGCGGGCATGCCTGTTCTGGAAGTCTGGAAAGCAAAGCAGGTGTTCGTTAGCAAGCGCGGTCAGGGAACCGGATATTCGGGCATCGAAAACCCGCTATTCTTCAAGGAGAACACGCGCATGTTCTACGGTGACGCGAAACAGTCACTGGACAAACTACTGCCCATGATCGACTGAGAAAACCGGCATTACAGGGGGAAACCATCCATTTACCCTGTACTCTTGCGCGACAAGTACCGGGTAAACCTGCCCGTTGATCCTTTTGTTTTGAGTTCAAGCGGCAGGTCATGATTGACCGGATTTGGCGGCAAGCCAGTCTCGCTCATGTGGAGTATGGTTTCAGCGGCAGCTTTTGGTATTCCATGCGAAGATTACGGGCAGCGTGTCGAGGCCGTAGTCAAACTGTGCGATGATTCAAACATCAACACCAATGATTTGCTCGAATTATGCCGTGGCAAACTTGGAGCATTCAAAACCCCTGACCACATACACCTCTTAACCGACCTGCCCAAAGGTCCATCCGGCAAGATCCAGCGGATCAAACTTGCAGAGATTGTTTCGTGATCTGAGTGTCTGCCAGCAAATGCATATGCTGGGATGTATTTGGTAGCGGGAGAGGGACTTGAACCCCCGACACGCGGATTATGATTCCGCTGCTCTAACCACCTGAGCTACCCCGCCATCCGGGCCTTGAACTGAAAATTGTCAGGCGAGTGCGCATATAAGGTTTAAGCACACAGGCTGTCAACAAGGAATACAGGCTTTCGGCAAGCATTATTACCAAAGCCATGCCGCTCCCCGAACGCCTGATGAGTCCCCGTGTTTCGCAGGGACGATCGGGGTTTTGAAAACATCGCTGAAAACATACTGCCTCATCAGCAACGGAACATCTTCATAGAGTGTTTTCACATTCGACATGCCACCCCCGAGAACAAGAATGTCCGGATCAAGAATGTTCACCAATTGCGACAATCCACGTGCAAGCCGATCCGCATAATTCGCATAGGCAAGCCTTGAATTGGCATCCTCAAGATCAAGAATTTCAGCAGCCGAAAGTCCGGTAGGCGCACCTGTAATGGTTTCATAATCGCGTTGAAAGCCGGTTCCGGAAATGTAGGTTTCAAGGCATCCGCGTTTGCCGCACCAGCAGGCATTTCCGGGATACTCGTTCTCTTTCATGTAAGGCAGTGGCGTGTGACCGAATTCGCCTGCAATGCCATGTCCGCCCGCAAGCGCGTCGCCATCAATCACAATGCCGCAGCCACAGCCGGTTCCTAGAATGATACCGGCAATAACACGCATACCCTCGCCTGCCCCGTCCACGGCTTCAGAGACGGCAAAACAGTTGGCATCATTATGGATCCGGACGTTACGCCCAAGCGCTTGCTCCATGTCCTCAAGGAGTGGCTTGCCATTGAGCCAGGTGGAATTTGCATTCTTGACCAAGCCTGTTGCAGGCGAAACCGTGCCCGGAATGCCGATGCCGACCGTACCGGATTTTCCGCTGCGCTCCTCTGCCATTCGAACAAGATCACAAACTGCATCAACACAACGGCGGTAATCGCCTTGTGGAGTGGCAACCCGTTCACGCAGCAATGTCCTGCCGTCATCATCAAGTGCAATGACTTCGAGCTTGGTACCGCCCCAGTCAATGCCGATGCGCATCAGGCAAGAATCCGTTCGCCGAGCACTGCATCAAGGCTCGCTTCAATCGACGCTTCACGCATGGTGGAGGCAATGAACCCGCCACCCAAGACCCGGGTGTCCTCTGTATCATCTTCGTAAAACACACAAGCCTGACCCGGCGCAATGCCGGCCTCTCCGCCGATCAGATCAACCGCGATGCGGCCTTCACCATCGGGAGGATAAAGCACCGCTTCCATGGGCGGACGGGTGGAACGAACCTTGACAAAAAGCTCCTTACCGGCGCCAGAGAGACCCGTTATGGGACCATTACCCAGCCAGTTCACATCTCGCAGGTAAAGCCTGCGCGTATCAAGCGCTTCTTTGGGTCCTACAATCACACTCGCAGTTTTCGCATCGAGATGCACAACATAGATCGGTTCTCCGGTAGCAACGCCGATGCCACGGCGCTGGCCGACGGTGTAGTTGATGATGCCTTCATGCGTTCCCAGAACCCGGCCATCTATATGACGGATCTCACCAGGCGTTGCAGCTTCCGGCTGCAACTTGTTGATGATATCGGAATAACGCCCCTGCGGCACGAAACAGATGTCCTGACTGTCGGATTTTTCTGCAACCACAAGGCCAAGCTCACGGGCAATTTCACGCGTTTCCGCTTTCGGCAGTCCTCCAAGCGGGAACCGCAGATAATCAACCTGTTCCTGTGTCGTGGCGAACAGGAAATAGCTCTGGTCGCGCGCATGGTCGAGCGGACGGTAAAGTGCCCGCCGGCCCGTTTCAAGATCAGCAAGATGCGAACGGATGTAATGCCCGGTTGCCAGCGCTGCCGCGCCCAACTCCTTTGCGGTTGTGAGCAGATCAGCAAATTTTACGGTCTGGTTGCACGCCACACAGGGAATGGGCGTTTCGCCGGCAATATAACTTTCCATGAACGGGTTGATGACCTGTTCACGAAATTTCGCTTCATAGTCGAGCACATAGTGTGGAATGCCAAGTGTTTCGGCAACACGGCGCGCATCATGAATGTCCTGCCCGGCGCAACAGGCACCCTTGCGGTGAATGGCTTCACCATGGTCATAAAGCTGCAGCGTCATGCCGACGACATCATAACCTTCACGGGCAAGCAAGCCTGCCACGACAGAAGAATCCACACCGCCGGACATTGCGACAACAATGCGCGTATTTTCGGGATCGCCCGGCAGATCGAGCGAATTGAGTTTTGGGGATGTCATTTTTGTCTCCAAACATGCACGGGTTAAGGCCGTGCCGATGAATTTCCGCTCGCGTTATAGTGTATACGGTCACTCTTGCCTAGGGGTGCGGACTGCCTAAAATCAGACACATGAAACTGAAAAGCCTATCCATCATCGCTCTTGCATTCTGGCCAACTCCTGCGCTGGCCTCTGGTCAACTGGCTGAACCGGAACTCAACGCATGTTCAACAGTTGCCGGCATTACAAAATGCGAGGTCAAGTGCGTACGGGAACTGGGCGAGCAATGCCTCGTGACGCATGTCAATTTCGAAGGTCAAGGCCTCAAGCCGGGAACCGAACTCTGGCGGGCACGGTTTCTGACCTGCCTGAAGGCAGATGTTGACCTGCAGATCAAGTCGCTGGTGCTGGAACTGGAAAATATTGATGCCGCCACCGGTCCGGGCATCGTTTCCGCCAACGGCATCTCCACGGCAGGAACATCAGCAACCCGCGCCGACAGGGCTGTCATTTTTGATACAGGCAAAACCGAAGCACGAATCTCCCGCATACCGTTTCAGGCGTTTTTAAATTCTGGCGACAGCCACATGGAAGCTTCACTGAAACTGGAACAATGCGGCGCAGATGACAGTTCCAACAGTTGCAGAATATCCGGTAAATTCGTTGCGGTAACGAACCCGAACATCCGCTGCGATTTTCACGATACCAGGCAGTCCGGCGCGTTCCGGCCACCCGACCTCCAGACATCCACATCTCTCACCGACGGCCCGCGGCCTGTGGGGCGGATTGGTCAGTGAAGCTCCGTTTCCTGCGGCTGATCTGCTGATCATGCACTGCGGCTTGACGTCGAGGCGCTTGACGAGATCAACAATCTGTTCCGTGGTTTCCAGCTTCATCATGACCCCGTTGAAACAGGAATTGTCAAGATTGGCAAAATGGAACCTGTCCTGTTCAGGACCAGCTTTTCCTCGTAGAGACAGTAAAGGAAACTTCATTCCCATTGTCAAAAAAGCTTTCCCTTATAAAGTTGGCAAAGATGCATTCATATACAGAAGTTTTTGATACTGTTTGATTCAAGAAGACTTTACCAGTTGGGGTTTATACTTGCATTTACTGAACCGGTTTGCGGAAGGTTGATGCGATGAAACGGCTTGTTTTTCTTGTGATTTTGGGTGTTTTCCTGAGTGCGTGCTCGGGTGGTGAGAGCGTGACGCGCAACATAAGGGTAATCGCGAAGGCTGAGGTTGATGGCAAGGTCGTGGAAGGCTCTGCGGTGATGGGCCTACGCTGGAAAGCAGGAGGTCAGGGGCGGATGTATGTCAGAAGCCGCACCGAAGCAGTTATTCTGGAACTGGGCGGGCGGGGAACAGTTTATATCCTTGACGGCTTCTATGGCAGTGATGATCGGGTAACTAAGGGCTATTGGCCGACATTGGTTCAGGAAACGCTCGGCATCCTGAGAACGGTCAGGGTAACCGACTTTCCCCTGATCGAGGCCGCAAGCGGGTATTATCCGGTAGTTCCAAAACGGATCGGCACACCACCGACCCTGCCGTTGATGGTCACGTACACGGATGAAACCCGGATGGAGACGATGAAACGGGTAAAGCCGAAGGATTTCCGCAGGCGGTTTGGTTCGGATGTCAAGTTCCTGGGACTTTGGTTCGAATTCACGGATGATGCGCCGACCACCAAAATTCCGGAACGCCTGCCAATCGCAGTGAAAGTCAATGAAAGTTATTACACTGCATTTCCTAATAGGGATTCTCGCGGGAAGCTATTGCCAACAAGAAAAAAGGCTTTCCCTTACAAAGTAGGTAAAAGCGCATTTATGAAAAGAACATTTTGACACTCCTTGATTCAAGAGGATT
>JBCCYR010000177.1:0-5846 GCA_039189355.1 Pseudomonadota bacterium | reverse complement strand
GTCAGTTTATTGTGACTTGAGTTGGCATTTTACGACGCAAAAATTCGTATCTTCATTAAATTGCGTCGCAAATCATGCGGTATACCCCGGTTGCGATTGCACAATCACCATGCAATTATACGTCATCATTTTGTTGGGAGGAATAAACACAAATGACAGATGGTAAGAAAACACACCCTTTCATCCCTCAGTTCGTGAAGGATGCAAAAGAGGGCAAACTTTCGCGCCGTGAGTTTCTTGCTTATGCAAGTGCCTTCGGCATGACAACAGCAGCAGCATACAGCGCACTGGGCCTTGCAATGCCTCAAGCTCAAGCTGCTGCCAAACAGGGCGGAACACTCCGCATGCAAATGGAAGTGCGCGCGCTCAAAGACCCACGCACATTCGACTGGACCCAGATTGCGACATATACAGCAGGCTGGCTCGAGTATCTGGTTGAGTATAATTCCGACGGCACATTCAAGCCAATGTTGCTTGAAGGCTGGGACATTAACGACGAAGCTACAGAATACACACTGAAAGTCCGCAAGGGTGTAAAGTGGAACAACGGTGATGATTTCACTGCCGAAGATGTCGCAAGAAACATCACTGGCTGGTGTGAAAAGGATGTTGAGGGTAACTCAATGGCCGGTCGTTTCGCTGTTCTTATCGGCGAAGACAACAAGGCGGTTCCGGGTGCCATCGAGGTAGTGGACAGCCATACCGTCAAGCTGAACTTGCCAAATCCCGATATCACACTGATCGCCGGCATGTCCGACTACCCGGCTGCAATCGTACACAGCAGTCACAATCCTGAAGACATGCTCGGTACCGCTGTTGGTACTGGCCCATACAAACCTGAAAGCCTAGAAGTTGGCGTCAAGGGCGTTGTTGTTCGCAATGACGGCTTTGAATGGTGGGGTTACAAGGAAGGCAAAGGCGCTCACCTCGACCGTATCGAGTTCATCGATTACGGCACCGACAATTCTGCTTTCATTGCAGCCTATGAAGCTGATGAAATCGACATGAACTGGGAATCTGTCGGTGAATTCTCAGACATCATGGATGGCCTCGGCCTTACACGTTCTGACGTGGTTTCCGGTGCAACCATCGTTATCCGTCCAAACCAGGCGAGCAAACCTTATGACGATGTTCGCGTCCGCAAGGCGCTTGCGATGGCTGTCGACAACCAGATCTGTCTTGATCTCGGTGTTGCAGGCAAGGGACTTGTTGCAAATAACCAGCATGTTGGCCCGATTCACCCTGAGCATGATCCTTCTGTTGGACGTATCCCGTTTGATCCGGCTGGTGCAAAAGCGCTTATGGAAGAAGCCGGACAGGCCGACTTCGAGCATGAACTCCAGTCTATTGATGATGACTGGCGCAAAAACACCACTGATGCAGTGGCAGCACAGCTGCGTGACGCAGGTATCAAGGTGAAGCGTACAGTTCTGCCAGGCTCAACCTTCTGGAACGACTGGGCTAAATACCCGTTCTCATCCACAAACTGGAACCACCGCCCACTCGGCACACAGGTTCTTGGTCTTGCTTACCGCTCCGGCGAGGCATGGAACGAAACTGCATTTGCAAACGAAGAGTTTGACAAGCTTCTGGCCGAAGCAAACTCAATCGCGGATGCGGATAAACGCCGTGTTGTGATGGGTAAAGTCCAGAAGATCATGGTTGATGAGGGTGTTACCATTCAGCCTTACTGGCGCACAATCAGCCGCCACCACAAAGAAGAACTGACAGGTGTGGATATGCACATCGCATATCTCCCGCAGGTTTATAAGTGGGGCTTCAAGGCCTGATTGGTCAAATAATCAAGGGTCGTCCAAACGGGCGGCCCTTTTTTGATTCAGCATAAAAGCCGGGCTTATTTCGGCACGAAGTGAGGGGAGCAATGAGACAGTTTATTTTACGCCGGGTCGGGGTCATGATCCTTACGGCGTTATGCCTGACATTTGTCGTTTTCTTTTTAACAAACCTTTATCCAAACCTCGAAAAGCTTGCCAAGACCCAGGGCAACTTCCGCATGTCGGAAGAGCAAGTGAACACATGGCTTGGCAATCGTGGTTATGATCGCAACATGTTTGTCAAATACGGCGAGTGGCTGGGCGTCGTTCCAGGATACGTCATTGAAGGGACAGACGGTGAAACTCGTGCCAGATGCGCCAGAAAAGGGACTGCTGTAGAAGATGCGCCTGCCTATTGCGGAATTCTGCAGGGTGATTGGGGCTATTCAACTGTTTCCAAAGACAATGCAGGACCTTTGTTATGGAACCGTCTCAAGTTGACCGGCTTCCTGATGATGTGGGCACTCATCATTACTGTCCCGGTTGCACTTATGCTCGGCATCTTTGCCGGTATGAAGGAAGGCTCCAAAACAGACCGCAGCGTTTCAACCTTCTCAATTCTTTCCTCCGCAACACCGGAGTATGTGTCGGGCGTTGTCCTGATCGCGATTTTTGCCTCAAGTGCCGTCGGACTGAAGTGGTTCAAAGGTTCCGCTACCCAGGCCATGACAGCACCGGATCTGATCAATTTCACACTTCCGGTCATGACCATTGCGCTTTTCAACATCGGTTACATTGCCAGGATGACGCGTGCATCAATGGCTGAGGTGATGACTGCACAATATATCCGGACCGCACGGCTCAAAGGCGTTTCATTCTGGGGGGTAGTCTTCAAACATGCACTGCGCAATGCGCTCATAGCACCTTTCACGATCATCATTCTTCAGATTCCATATCTGCTGACTGGTGTTGTGATTACGGAGACCCTGTTCAACTACAAGGGTATCGGCTGGCAACTGGTGCAAGCCGCAGGCAACAACGACATTGAAATGCTGCTTGGTGTTTCGGTTATCTCGGTAATTATCGTGTTGGTGACACAGCTGATCTCGGACATTGGCTATGTATTTCTCAACCCGCGTATCAGACTGTCTTAGGGGAGAGCAGCAATGGAACCAATGTCTACAACAGGGATTATCGTTACGGTTTTTGCCCAGTTTACCCCGGTATGGCTAGCGCTGTTTCTTACCTTCGCGCTTTCCATGTTCTTCAAGGACCGGTTGGGCCTTTATGGCAGACTGTTTGACAGCATGATCGGCATGATCGGCTTCTTCATAGTGATGTTCTGGATCTATACAGGGCTGTTCACTGCGTTGCTGGACATGATCTCTACACATGACCCGCTGTCCCAGATCGCCCAGATGAAAAACAAGGCTCCTGGCACGCCGGTCCCGCAATCACAAATAGATGTGGGTGTTTACACGCATTATCTGCTTGGTGGCGACAATCTGGGGCGTGACGTATTCAGCCGTATGGTCAAAGGCGCATGGGAAGTAATCAAAATCGCACCTCTGGCCGCGTTGTTCGCCTACATGGTTGGCATAACCCTTGGACTTCCTGCAGGTTACTATGGCGGAAAGCTTGATACGACCTTATCTTTCCTTGCAAACCTGATTTTGGCGTTTCCGGTTATCCTTCTTTTCTATCTTTTGGTTACACCGGAAATCGTCCAAACCGGAATTCCCGCCTACATGGCCGCAGTTCTCTTCATATTCCCGATTGTTTTTATCGCGGTCCTCTTGAACTCAAAATTCGTCACAAGGCCGGAAATACGGACACCGATACTTATAATCGTCATGGTTGCAGCTTTCTGGCTTTATGGCTCGCTTGTATCTGAAGCTGACCGCGGCACGGTCGTAGACATAGTTCCTGACTGGATGGACTTGTTCAATGTGCCTGGCGGTATTCTGGTTGTGTTTGTTGCGGTTGTTTTCGTCAACTCACCTACCATCTTCCGTATCGTACGCGGTCTGACATTCGATGTTAAAACCCGCGATTATGTGTCGGCGGCACAGACACGTGGTGAATCCCCATGGTACATCATGTTGTGGGAAATCCTGCCGAACGTTCGCGGGCCCCTGATTGTCGATTTCTGTCTGCGGATTGGTTACACGACCATCCTGCTCGGAACACTCGGCTTCTTCGGCCTTGGATTGCCACCAGAAAGTCCTGACTGGGGTTCCACCATTAACGACGGACGCAAACTGCTTTCAGTTTATCTGCATCCGCCACTGGTTCCGGCATTTGCACTTCTCAGCCTTGTACTTGGCTTGAATCTGCTCGCTGACGGCCTGCGTGAAGAATCATTGAAAGACTAAAGGAGGAACGGAAAATGGCAAAAGAAGAAGTACAACCGATCCTCGAAATAGACGATCTGAACATTTCATTCTTCGTGCGGGCCGGAGAAATTCCGGCAGTGATGGACTTCACAATGAAGGTCTATCCCGGCGAGACCATGGGCCTTGTTGGTGAGTCCGGCTGCGGTAAATCCACCGTAGCCCTCGGTATCATGCGTGACATGGGTAACCGCGGCAAAATTGTCGGGGGCACCATCAAGTTCAAGGGCCGGGATATGGGTGATATGTCGGATGAGGAACTGCGGGATATACGCGGTTCCAAAATTGCGATGATCTATCAGGAACCCATGGCTTCGCTCAACCCGGCGATGAAAGTCGGCAAACAGTTGATGGAAGTGCCGATCCTGCATGAGAAAGTGACCAAGGAAGAAGCATATCAACGCGCTCTCGACATGGTTGCAGCTGTGAAGCTTCCGGACCCGGCGCGCGTGATGGAAGCATATCCGCACCAGATATCCGGCGGCCAGCAGCAGCGTATTGTCATTGCGATGGCACTGCTTTCCAATCCGGACCTACTACTGCTTGATGAGCCGACAACGGCACTTGATGTGACTGTTGAGGCCGGTATCGTGGAACTCGTCAAGGAACTGGGAGAAAAGACTGGAACTTCCATGGTCTTCATCTCGCACAACCTTGGCCTTATCCTCGAAACCTGTGATAAGATTACAGTGATGTATTCTGGTGAGGCAGTGGAAACCGGCACCTGTCACGAAGTATTCGACCGGATGCGTCATCCTTATACACAGGGCCTTTTCAACTCGATTCCATTGCCGGGTGCCGACAAGAATGCACGTCCGCTTCTGTCCATTCCGGGACAGTTGCCGCTCCCGCATCAACGTCCATTCGGGTGCAACTTCGGACCCCGTTGTCCTCATTTTGACAAGGAGAAGTGTGACTCGGCACCGGTCAAGATGAACCAAATTCCTGGCGAACTTGATCATCGCTCACGGTGTAACCGGATTGATGAAATTGACTGGTTTGCCGAACCGGAACGGCCAGTCGTTGCTGACCCTGTTCCACCGGGGGATGTCGTGCTGAAGGTCAATGATCTGAAGAAATACTACAGTGTGGCCGCAAACGCCCTCTTTGGCGGCGCGGATACCCGGACAGTAAAGGCGAATGAAGCTGTGAGTTTCACCGCTCGCGAGGCTGAAACTGTTGCAATTGTGGGTGAGTCCGGTTGCGGCAAGTCCACGCTTGCGAAAGTGCTGCTAGGGCTTGAGACAAAGACGGAAGGTGATGTCACGCTCGGAAATCTCGAGATTGGCGATGTAGAAGTCAATGATCGCGATACCGGAACGGTTGCCTCGATCCAAATGGTCTTCCAGAACCCGTTTGATACCCTGAACCCAAGCCAGACTGTCGGCAGCCAGATCATGCGGACACTTGAAATGTTCAAGATCGGCAATTCACAGGACGAGCGCCGCAAGCGCGTGTTTGAGCTGCTTGATCTGGTGAAACTACCGCGGGCATTTGCTGATCGAATGCCACGTCAGCTTTCTGGCGGTCAAAAACAGCGTATCGGTGTTGCACGGGCGTTTGCCGGACAACCAAAAGTGGTTGTAGCCGATGAACCGGTATCAGCGCTTGACGTGTCCGTTCAGGCGGCGGTCACGGAGCTTCTCATGGAAATCCAGCGGGAAGCCAAGACCACCAT
>JBCCYR010000176.1:0-5857 GCA_039189355.1 Pseudomonadota bacterium | reverse complement strand
GCCTAAGGAACTGAGATATCGATAATCTGACTTGAGCAGGTGGTGCGATGACCCTTTGAACCTGAACCGGCTAACACCGGCGTAGGAAGACCAGCATCCCGTGTTTCCATGTAACCGGAATTGCCTGGGCTTCTCCAAACGAGAAACAAAGGAAGCTCATTATGAATGCCGTAACCCCAACCGTTTCCGACGGACCACTCCCCGCCTCACGCAAGATTTATGTAAAAGGCACACTTCATCCTGAAATCCGAGTTCCGATGCGCCAGATCGAACTGCATCCGACATCCGGCGAGCCGGCTGTAACTGTTTATGATGCATCTGGTCCCTATACCGACCCTAATGTCGAGATTGACGTTTCAAAAGGTATTGAACGCAAGCGCGAAGCCTGGATAGCAAAAAACTCCGATCTTGAACAATATGAAGGCCGCCACGTGAAGCCGGAAGACAACGGTTTTGCCAAGGGTGACAAGCTGGTTCAGGAATTCCCGATCCGTCACCAGCCACGCCGTGCGAAGGATGGCAAAGCGGGTACACAGCTTGCCTATGCCCGTGCCGGTATCGTCACACCTGAAATGGAATTCATCGCGATCCGCGAAAACCTCGGCCGTGAAATGGCAAAAGAGAAGCTTGAGCGTGATGGTGAAAGCTTCGGTGCTGAAATACCGGATTTTGTAACACCGGAATTTGTCCGCGATGAAGTTGCGCGCGGTCGTGCAGTTATTCCGGCAAACATCAACCATCCGGAAGTTGAACCGATGATCATCGGACGCAACTTCCTCGTCAAGATCAATGCCAATATCGGGAACTCTGCCGTTACCTCTTCCATGGAAGAAGAGGTTGAAAAAATGGTTTGGGCGACACGCTGGGGTGCGGACAATGTGATGGACCTTTCCACAGGCCGTAACATTCACAACATCCGCGAATGGATCATCCGAAACTCCGCTTCTCCAATCGGTACGGTGCCAATCTATCAGGCGCTTGAGAAAGTAAACGGCATTGCCGAAGACCTGACATGGGAAGTTTACCGTGACACGCTGATCGAACAATGTGAGCAGGGTGTCGACTACTTTACTATCCACGCCGGGGTACGTTTGCATTACGTGCCACTCACAGCAAACCGCACGACAGGCATCGTGTCACGCGGCGGTTCCATCATGGCGAAGTGGTGCCTGCATCATCACAAGGAAAGCTTCCTGTATGAGAATTTCCGCGAGATTTGTGACATCATGCGTGCATATGATGTCACCTTCTCGCTTGGCGATGGCCTGCGCCCGGGCTCTATCGATGATGCCAACGACGAAGCACAGTTTGCGGAACTCGAAACCCTTGGCGAACTCACGCAGATTGCCTGGGAAAAAGACTGTCAGGTCATGATTGAGGGCCCAGGTCACGTGCCGATGCACAAGATAAAGGCGAACATGGACAAGCAACTGGAAGCTTGCGGTGAAGCCCCCTTCTACACGCTCGGGCCACTCACCACGGATATTGCTCCGGGCTACGACCATATCACCTCCGGCATTGGTGCTGCGATGATCGGCTGGTTTGGGACCGCGATGCTCTGCTATGTGACTCCGAAAGAGCATCTGGGGCTACCAGACCGCGATGACGTCAAGACCGGCGTGATCACCTACAAGATTGCAGCGCATGCAGCGGATCTTGCCAAGGGTCACCCGGCAGCGAAAATCCGTGATGATGCACTCTCACGGGCCCGGTTCGAGTTCCGCTGGGAAGACCAGTTCAATCTGGCGCTCGACCCGGAAACCGCGCGGGATTTCCACGATCAAACGCTTCCGAAAGAAGCCCACAAGGTTGCGCATTTCTGCTCAATGTGCGGGCCGAAGTTCTGCTCAATGCGAATCTCTCAGGACATCCGTACAGAAGCGCAGAAGGAAGGTATGGAGAAAATGAAGGAGAAATACCGCAAGGGTGGCGATCTCTACATGCCTGCAGATCAGGCATCTCCTGCCGAACCTGCAGAGTAAAACTTCGAAGAAGCAAAAAGAAAACCCCGGTCATCTTGCCGGGGTTTTTCTTTGGGTATCGTATCAAAAAAAGTCAGGCGGCGGCTTTCATACCCATCTGGTTTGTTTGATCCAGCCATTTGGCAATACGGTTTTCATCTGCCATTTTAACTGAACCAAACTGTTTAATTGCTTTCGGCTTCACACCGCAAAAATCAAAAACCTGATTTTTAAGCACGCGACGACCAGGCTGTTTATACATCATTAAGTCGATCCATGGTGGTGTATCTGACGTAATCACTGCATCTCCGGTTTTGCCGGACAACAGTTTGTCCCACGCCACTTTCCTACCGTGATATTTGTAAGCAAAGCCCGGTGTCAGCCCACGATCTAGCACAGCTTTTGCCTTTGCGGGCATAGCGCCCCACCAATAGGGATGTATGAACAGCAAATGGTCTGCCCATGCGATTGCCTCCTGCCATTTCACCAGATCAGTTTCCAGTTCCGGCATGTCATTCGAATACCCTTCAAAGTTCAAATCAAACTGCATGTCCGACAAGTTCATGCGCCTGACTTCTGCGCCCTCCTGCTCTGCACCTTTCTGATAAGCATCGGCCATAGCTGAACACAAGGAACCAGCTTTGGGATGAGCAACCCAGATAAAGATTTTCTTTGCCATGATTTTCTCCAGTTAGTTTACTTTACATTGTGTAAAGTTGACATCGTGTCAATTAATGCTAGATTGACATCATGTCAAGTGGCAAAATCGATACACGTTCAAAAATTCTGAAAACAACCTGCACCTTGCTGGAAACAGGCGGCAGCAGCGCTGTGCGGATGTCAGATATTGCGAAGGCCAGCGGCGTTAGCAGGCAGGCTGTCTATCTGCATTTTCCAACCCGGGCAGACCTGCTGGTTGCAGCAGCACGGTACATAGATCAAGAAGCAAATATTGATCTACGTCTTGAGGCCAGTCGTTCAGCGGAGTCCGGAATTTACCGGCTGGAGGCATTCATCACAGCATGGGCGAATTACATTCCGGTCGTCTACGGTGTGGCAAAAGCGTTGCTGGTCATGAAGGACAACGGCGACACGGAAGCAAAGGCAGCCTGGGATGACAGAATGCGTGCATTGCGGCATGGCTGCCAGGCAGCAATAAATGCGCTTGCAAAAGACGGTGATCTCAATTCAGAGCTGAAAGAGAAGGAAGCTGTAGACTTGCTAATGACGTTGATCTCCCTGCGCAACTGGGAAGAACTGACGAAAGACAATGGCTGGTCACAAAAGCAATATGTCATCACAATGCAACGGATCGCCAGACAAACGCTGGTTTCAGACTGATGTTGTTCAAACTACCCTGACCTGTTCCAAACCATCAGCTTCCGTAACAGAACAACAAATGCTCTTTAATGTTCGTGGTTCAGAATAATCCCAGGGTTGACCGCGATGCAGGCACGCGCGCTCGTCCCAGATCAGCACGTCGCCCACTTCCCAGTTGTGGGAATAAACATATTCCGGCTGTGTGCAAAATTCGATTGCGTCATCAATCAATGCCTGACCGTCCTGATGCCCCATACCCTCAACTGCAAATGCGTGAGAAGCAATAAACAGGGATTCCTGACCATTCACCGGATTTGGCCAAACCGCTTTCCAGGGACGATCAGGCCAGCGGGTCATTTTATTTAACGCTGCCAGTTCCGGTGAAATTCTGGCACGCGAATGAGACAGCCGATGCCACAGGATTGCACCATCGAGTTTTTCTTTCATGCCAGAAGGCATTTCTGCCCAACCGACCCGTGTGGAAGCAAGCTCCGTCTGGCCACCCGAAGGCGGAACAACCTTGGCGGTGAGAATATTCACCAATGCCGGCGTCGGCAGAAAGGTGCTGTCGGTGTGCCAAAGCATATTGGCCTGCAGGTCGAGTGTACGCAGATCATCGGCATCAAAAACTCCGTCCTCAGTTTCATTGGAGACTGCAGGAACTTCAAACTCCAGATCCCTGCCGGACGACATGGCCTCACGATTTTCAAGAGGCCCGAACAGCTTGGCAAGACTGATATGTGTTTCATCATCTAGCTCTTGTGCAGGCAAAAGAAGTGCTGAATGCTCCTCAAATGCTGCCCGGATTTCGGGGAACAGATTGCCTTCTGCAACATCACGAATATCCACATCGTGAATGACAATGCCAAATTTTGGATGGAGCGGTGACGTTTTCATGAACAACCTCCCAGTCTTCCAGAAAAGCTATTTCACAACCCACCGGAATGTCTACAAGCTTTTACTTTGATTTGGCGCCTAATTTGATGTTGGATATGGAAATGACAGATATCGAGTATTTTTATTCCACCCACTCTGCATATGCCTATATCGGCTCAAAGCTGTTGATGGAGATTGTCAACCGGAATGAATGCCGGATTATTCACAAACCCATCGACCTCAATCCGGTGGTTGAAGCTTCTAGCGGACAACCTTTTGGACACCGAAGCGACGCGCACAGGGCATATTTTTTCAACCGGGAAATCGAACGTTGGGCCGAGCATCGTGAAGCGTCTTTGATCAATCATCGTCCGACCTGGCATGACGAGCCCCTGACGCTGCCCAACGGTTTTGTGATTGCAGCAGTTGAAAACGGACATAATGCCGATCAGCTGGTTCATGAAATTCTCAAGGCACACTGGCTCGACGATGCAAATCATAACGACCCGGAAACCTTGAGTGCAATCGCCCACTCGGTTGGCATTGATCCGGCACCGTTACTGAAAATCGCCATGTCTGATGAAATACAGGCAATCCACCAAACAAATACCGAAGAAGCAATCCGGCGCTCTGTGTTTGGGTCTCCCACCTATTTTATCGACGGCGACATGTTCTACGGGCAAGACCACCTCGAACTTGTAGAACGTGCGCTTGACAAACCGTATCAAGGAAGCTGGCCCAAATAGGAGTAGCAATCATGGCAACCCGCAAACTGATTTCCGATGACGAAGCCTCTCCGGAAGTAATGGCAGTTTTTGAAGACATCCGGAAAACGAGGGGTTCGGATTTCATAAACAATTTCTGGCGAGTACTGGCAAACGACCCTGCCCGTTTGAAAACTGTCTGGGAAGATCTGAAAACCGTCATGGGGCCAGGAGAAATAGACCCTTTGACGAAGGAAATGATTTATATCGCAGTCTCTACAGCCAATGGCTGCGAGTACTGCATTCACTCCCATACAGCCGCTGCCAAAGCAAAGGGAATGACAGAGGCGCAACACAGCGAACTGGTCTCAATTATTGGCATGGCCGGCCAGACAAATCACCTTGTCACAGCCATGCAAGTTCCTGTAGATGATGCCTTCAGAGTTGCATGACTGAGGGAGGGTAACAGCAATGGCTTATGCAATGGTCGCAGACAAGGCAGGCGGCGCGAATGTTTTCAAGAAACAGGACATAGAACTACCAAAACCCAAAAAGGGACAGGTTCTCATTCGCCATACTGCGATTGGCGTTAATTTCATCGACATTTACCAGCGGTCCGGATTGTATCCCGCACCGGGCGGGCATCCTGCAATTCTGGGTAGCGAAGGTGCAGGCGTCGTTGAAGACATCGGCAGCGGTACGGAAGGCTTCCGGCTTGGCGATCGGGTCGCTTACACAATTCCGGGCGGCGGATACGCATCGCATCGCATCATGCCCGCAGATCGTCTTGTTAAAATTCCGCGTGGTGTGTCTGATGAAGTGGCAGCCGGATGCATGCTGAAGGGCCTTACTGCCCAATATCTCATCCATGACTGCTACAAGCCGAAAAAGGACAACATTGTTCTGTTTCATGCAGCAGCCGGCGGCGTTGGCCTGATCGCAGGACAGTGGCTTGCCGACAAGGGAATTGAAACCATCGGAACCGCAGGTGGCCCG
>JBCCYR010000175.1:0-5866 GCA_039189355.1 Pseudomonadota bacterium | reverse complement strand
GTACAAAAGCCCCCAGCTGTCAGCAAACTCACGAAATGTCGTATAATCCATTACCCTACCTCAGGTTTTCGTTTTGTTTGTATGCTTCCAGGTCAACCAGCGTGCCAAGCATTTGCAGGTAAGCAACCAGCGCATCCATCTCAGTGAGCGCCTGGGGATTGCCGTCAAAATCGCGAATGCTGATCTTCTGGTAGCGTTCTTCCAGGCCATCTGTGTCGGCATCCGGATCAGCCTGCGCCTGCAGATCAGAGACTGCGTTGGCAATCATTTCATCCGAATACGGCACGCCAACCATGCGGTTTGCTTTCAGGTGTCCTGTGATTGCTTCAGCATCGAGGCTGTTATTCGCAAGAAAGGAATATTTCGGCATGATCGATTCAGGAACCACGCTTTGCGGATTGATCAGGTGTTGAACATGCCACTCGTCGGAATACCGTCCACCGACACGGGCAAGATCAGGCCCGGTTCGTTTGGAACCCCATTGGAAAGGATGGTCATACATGCTTTCAGCAGCCAACGAATAATGACCATAGCGCTCTACCTCGTCCCGGAACGGCCGGATCATTTGGCTGTGGCAGACATAGCACCCTTCGCGGATGTAAATATCCCGGCCCGCCAGCTCAAGCGGTGTGTAGGGACGCATGCCCTCCACTTTCTCGATCGTGTTTTTGACATAAAAAAGCGGAGCAATCTCAACGATACCGCCAATCAGCACTGCGATCAGCGAGAAAACGAACATCAGGCTCAGGTTGCGTTCCAGCTTTTTGTGTTGGGTAAGGAATGACATTTTCTTCTCCTTATTCCGCAGGAACCGCTGCCGGTTTGCTTTCGCCAGCCGTTTCGGCAACATCACCGCGGATCGTCCGCCATATGTTGTAGACCATGACCAATGCGCCTGAGAGATAGAGCACACCTCCGATGGTCCGCATGACATATTCAGGATGGATTGCCGAGACGGTTTCGATAAAGGAATTCACAAGGAAGCCCTGATCATCGTATTCACGCCACATCAGTCCCTGGGTAATGCCTGCAACCCACATTACGGCTGCGTAGATCACGATTCCCAAGGTTGCGAGCCACAAGTGCCAGTTTACCAACTTGAGGGAGTATAGCTGACTGCGGCCCCACAACCTCGGGAACAGGTAGTAGAGAGAACCGAAAACGATCATCCCGTTCCACCCGAGTGCACCGGAGTGCACATGACCGATGGTCCAGTCTGTGTAGTGGGAAAGAGAGTTTACAGACTTGATGGACATCACCGGGCCTTCAAAAGTCGACATTCCGTAGAAGGCCAGACTGATTACAAGCATCCGCAGAACCGGATCGGTACGCAGCTTGTCCCAGGCACCTTGCAGGGTCATCAGACCATTGATCATGCCACCCCAAGAAGGCATCCAGAGCATGATGGAAAAGACCATGCCAAGTGTTTGCGCCCAATCAGGCAGCGCGGTGTAATGCAGGTGGTGTGGACCCGCCCAGATATACAGGAAGATCAGTGCCCAGAAGTGGATGATGGACAGGCGGTAGGAGTAGACCGGACGACCAGCCTGCTTCGGCACGAAATAATACATCATGCCGAGAAACCCGGCGGTCAGGAAGAAGCCAACCGCATTGTGGCCATACCACCACTGGGTCAGGGCATCCTGAACTCCGGCAAATGCCGAATAGCTTTTGACACCGAGAAATGAAACCGGAACTGCCGCATTGTTGACGAGATGCAACATCGCAACGGTTACAATGAATGAGAGGTAAAACCAGTTGGCCACATATATGTGCGGCTCCTTGCGCCTGACGAGCGTGCCCATGAAAACAATCAGGTAGGCAACCCAGACAACGGTCAGCCAGATATCAACATACCATTCTGGTTCAGCATATTCCTTTGATTGCGTGATACCGAGCAAGTAACCGGTTGCAGCGAGTACAATGAACAGCTGATACCCCCAGAAGACGAACCAGGCGAGATCACCCCCAAACAACCGCGCCCGGCACGTCCTTTGCACCACATAGAAACTGGTGCAAATCAGAGCATTACCTCCAAATGCAAAAATAACCGCAGATGTATGAAGCGGGCGCAATCTGCCGAAGTTCAGGTAAGGCTCAAAATTAAGCCACGGCCAGGAAAGTTGTGCTGCAATTACAACCCCAACCAGAAATCCTACAATCCCCCAAAAAAGGGTGGCTATGGCACCATATTTTATGACCTCATCCATATAGCCGGAAGTATCGCGCTCCTGAAACGTTCCGTCAGGCATTGCGAATTCAACCCGACGCATGAGCATCACCGTGCTACCCAGAAGGATAAAACACAGAATTCCCATGTGTGCCTGAAACAGACTGTCTTTTGAAAATGCGGCGGCCAGTAAAGCAAGGAGGGCACTCAAACCAACCAGCAAAACTTCTCCAATATTTTTCATGCTTGTTCCCCGATGGATTCCGGTCAGCGTTCGGCTGATGCTTCTGGAATTCCATAACGAGAACAAAAAGACCTTGATCCAGATCAAGGAAGTTGTGTGAATCCACAGGTAAACAAAACCCAAGGGAGCAATGGCAAGAGTCTTTAACGGGATATCGGGAGAAATGGATGATAACCAAAACCAAGTGTCATGACGTTGATGCCAGCAACGGCATCCTCAACCAGTTAATGGATCATCACAAGAAACAACTGGAGCTGTGTACGCGACTTGAGGAACTGGCGGACAGCCTGCCGGACAATGTCGACAAGCAGGAATGTCTTTCCATTTCCTGGCAGATTTATCCAACAGTCCGGGCAGCTCACAAGTTTGAAGAGGAGATGCTCTTCCCGCTTTTATCCGGTGTCACAAGCAGCGAAGAAGCAGTTTCCCAAAGTCTGGAACGGCTGAAGTTTGAACACTGGGAAGACGAAAGTTCTGCAGAGGACATCAGCCTCACATTAAGGCAGATGATCTCCGAACCGGCTGGGGCAAACGTCGAGAAAGTGTCCTACATGCTTCGCGGTTTTTTCGACGGTTTGCGAAGGCACATTGCTTTTGAGAGTGAACATTTGCTTCCACTGTTGAACAAGCAAGAGGCTATTAACTAGTCCCGTATTCAGCGAGCACATTAAGCTGGTCGAGGCTCTTGATCACGATTGACTTGCGGTCATTGACATCAATAATGCCCTTTTTACGCAGGTTGGTGAGCTGACGGCTTACCGTTTCGATTGTAAGACCCAGGAAATCCGCAATATCTGAACGTTTTAGCGGGAGTTCAATCTCAAGTTCGTCACTCTCTTCTTTTTCCGGATCAATGTGGCTGGCAATCATCAGGAGAAAACTTGCGACTTTTTCAATTGCCGTCTTGCGGCCAAGCGTCAGCATCCATTCCCGCGCTTCATCAAGCTCCCGCATATGTTGTTCATGCAATCGGTGCTCCATTTCGGGCTGATCTTTAATGAATTGCTCCAGCACCGCCTTCGGGAAAGAACATAACCGGACATTGGTTGCTGCTTCTGCCACAACGCCGTTGTTGTCTGAAAAAGGCCTGCCCAAAAAATCAGGAGCAAATTGCAGTCCGACTATTTGCTGACGCCCATCAGGCATGAGTTTTGTCAGCTTAACAACGCCACTGAGAATATTTGAATACACCTCTTTGCGTTCAGCTTGTCTTTCAAGTGCAATGTCCGGCGAGTGAGCCGTTCTTTGGGTGTGCTTACTGAGTTCCAGCAATTGAGAGGGCTCAAGTGCGCCGCATATGCCGCCATGCCTGGCCTCACACGCCTGGCAGACAAGTGGAATATCAGAATTATGAACGTCTTTGCGCTTTCCGTCGTTCACATCAGTTCCATTCAAGCTTCTTGTTCCAACATTGTCAGCTTATCAGAATGAGCAGTTTTTCCAACAGCCCGCTCTGCGGAAAAATCAGCTGATGACAACTAACAATAAGTGCGAGAGTACAAATCTTGATCGCCATCAATTCAAAGGCGCTCAAGCTCTGATACTTTTTCAATACTGATGCCTGTTGGTTCCACTTATGAAACCGGCAACCGGAGTGAGCCAAGTCTGCAAACCCATTTGCCAGACAAGGCATTTGAACGGGCGCGTCAAACTTCAGTCCATGGTTCTGTCAAAACCTTGCAGACACCATGGCAAACAGTGTCAAAAAACCGGCTTAAGCGGATTTCTTTCCTGAGAAGGCTAGACTACCGATGATCTGCGCAATGGTATCTGCATCACGCTCCTGCAGGCTAACAATCATTCCAACAGCCACGGTGAGGACTGCAAAGGCTATTCCAATACCAAGCGTGTGGTAAACGCCCCAGATCAGTAAGGCAAGTGAGGTGGTCAGTAGGCAGGCTCTCATATTTGTACTCCATGGCACAAAGTTGCTATTATCCGTCCCGTTAACACTTTGTCAGCGATTTCCTAACGGTTCATTAAGCCTGTTGTTAACCTTAACAGACCTGCCTGCCCATTAGAGGTGCATCAAACAAAATTCCGTAATGCATGTATTTGTTATGCGCGAAAGAAAATCACAGTACTCAAGATTTTCTGTTATCTTTGTCATTGGGAAGTTTGGAATACAGACTTTGCCTGCTTACACCCAGCATTTGCGCCGCGGAAGCACGGTTGTTCTGGGTAAGTTCAAGTGCTGTCTCAATGCATAAATGTTCAATCATTTCAGTCGTTTCACGCACAATATCCTTGAGTGGCATGTGACCCACAAGATTTGCGATTTGTTCATTGGAGCGTGAAATCTTTTCCTGTTCGACTTTTGAACCCATAATGATGTTGTTCGTTGGGCGTATCCAGAAGCCAAGCATCGGCTCGCTTCCCATGTCCAGCTGACATGCGGCAATTTCCACATTCACTACCTGACCAAACCTGGTTTTCATGGCTGAAGCAAATCGTCGAACCAGACCGTGTTCCCTTACGTTTGCCATAAGCACTTTGCAATCAACACCTTGGCGGTCAAAAAAGTGGTCCAGTTCCGCCCCTTCCGAATCGCTGATTCCTGAAATATTCAGCAACTCCAAAAATGCCGTGTTCGCAGTGATGATTTTCAGTTCAGAGTTAGTAACTACAAATCCGTCCGGCATCTTTTTAACGAGATCCAAAACCCTTTGATCGATTGTATGCACAACCCCTGAATCTGCTGTATCAACCGGCTTGAGGTAAAGCAGCAGATAAGTGCTCCCCCCTTGCTGGAAATTGACAACGCGCATACTGACTTGTGTGCCATTGACCAAACTGATTTTGGTATCACTGTCATGATGATTGTTGATTGCCGTGAGCAGTAATTTGTGAAGTGCCGAATTTTCAGCATCACCAAACAAAGAAAGAATTTTCTTGTTCTCAAGCTTTTGTGGTTCTTTACCGAATATAGTGGCTGCCTGGGAGTTTATATCCACAATGCGCAAACTTTTGGCATCAACCATTATCTGAGGCGACGTAGAGAGTTGGAAAACAGCACGGTATTTGTTTTCGCCATTTCGCAATTTTGCAACTTCGCGTTCCATGGCAAGCTGGGAACTCATCAAACGCCGCTGCAATGTAGCTACTTGTTCAAGACTTCGGCCAAAAAGAATGACATCACCCTCAGCATTTAGTTTTACGCCTTGGTAATTTACTGGCAGGTCATCCGCTTCAAGCATCAGATGATTAACCTGTCTTGGGGCACCCAATTTTCCACTTCTCGCCGCCTCAAGCAATTCAGAAATCTTTTCCTCAGATTCCGGTGTCACGATTTCAGCGATTGGTCTTCCATTCCAGGCCCGGCCGCCGCAGGCAAAGATTTCTTTCAAAGAGAAGCATGTATCAATTATCATGCCGAGTGAATTGACAATCAGAACCACATCAGCTGCAGCCATAAGGATGTCAGCTACCGTTGATTCATCCAGCCCGGAAAG
>JBCCYR010000174.1:0-5881 GCA_039189355.1 Pseudomonadota bacterium | reverse complement strand
GGGTTCTGGTGCAAGAGTTGAGTCTGGGACGCAAATTCTTGTCTCAGCCGGACTTTTTGCAATATCTGCTGTTCTGGGGCTGTTGCTGTATGCAAGATACCGCAAGAAACTGAAGCATTCAGCCTAGGCAGCGGCTCACAGTTCTTCCACTTTTGGAGCCTTGGTGCGTTTTCTCAGCCAGCGCACGCCGACAAGATCAAAAAAGCCAACCAATGCACGGTTGAAGTTGTTGTACTTCGATACGCCCGTGGTTCTGGGGCGATCATTCACTGGTACATACTCGCATGTGTAACCGTAGGTTTGAAACAATGCAGGCAGATAGCGGTGGATGCTGGTGAAGAAAGGCAGTTTCAGAAACGCTTCCCGCCAGTACACTTTCGTGCCGCATCCTGTATCCGGACAATTGTCCTGCAATGCCCAGTCCCGTATCTTGTTGGCGATTTTTGAGGCCCAACGCTTTGAACCGGTGCTCTTGCGCCTGGTGCGAACACCGCCGATGAGGGCAGGGCCTTTACTTCCGGGCTTGCCCAATTGTTCTGCCATCGCTGCGAGGTCGGCAGGATCGTTTTGGCCATCGCCATCGAGTTGCGCAATGACTTCGTATTTCGCGGCCAGTATTCCACTGCGCAAAGCTACACTTTGCCCTGCATTGGTCAGATGTCTGACAACACGCAGTTTCTTGTTCTTCTTTTTCAACGCAGTTACTTCGTGCACAGAACCATCCGTCGAGCAGTCGTCCACGACAATGATTTCACCCAGTAAAGAAGCCGGAATGACGTCGATACACTCCTGTACAAGGCGGGCGATATTGCCTGCTTCATTATAGACGGGAATGACGAGCGAGAATTTCATGAGATCATGTGCGTAAAGCTTGACTTGTTGCAGCCGTTGTTCTCATACAAATGCCCTATGGGCAAGTTCTGTTACGCGATATGAATTCTGAAACCTCAACCGATTATACAAGATTTTTCGCCCTTGTAATTGCGGTAATCCTGCTCATTCGACTGGTCTCGCTTTGGTTCAACAATTCAGAACTGTTTTTTGACGAGGCCCAGTACTGGTTCTGGGCACAGGAACTGGAATTCGGCTATTTTTCCAAACCCCCTTTGCTTGCCTGGATCATTGCGGCCACCACGTCGTTATGCGGGTCTGACAGTGCATTTTGCGTCCGGCTTGCCGCACCTCTCTTTCATGTTGGTACCGCCGTATTTGTGTTTTTGTCCGCCAAAACATTGTTCGATATACGCACCGGGTTTTGGGCGGGAGTGTTTTACGCAACTTTGCCTGCGGTTTCCCTATCTTCGACAATCATATCGACAGATGTGCCGCTTCTGTTTTGCTGGAGTGTGGCGCTTTACGCCTATATCCGTCTGCAGGAGGACTATCAACTCAAGTGGGCCTTATTACTTGGTTTGGCAATCGGCCTTGGCCTGAATGCAAAATACGCGATGGCCTATTTTGTAGGCTGTGCGCTAATCCACGCATTGGTTGAGCAGCAGGAATATTCCCCGCCCAGGAAATCCGGTTTCTGGATAGCAGTTGCAATCGCCGTTGCGATGCTGGTGCCCAACATCCTGTGGAATGTGAACCATGATTTTGTCACGGCCTCACATACCGGCGACAATATAGGCTGGGCAGGTTTTGATCCAAACTGGACAGGGTTGGCGGAGTTTTTCGGTTCGCAGTTCGGTGTCTTCGGGCCGATTTTGTTCGGCATCTTTATCGCTACAATTCTGAGAATGTTCAGGGATAACATTTCTTCCGGGCACCGGTTACTGCTCTCGTTTTCACTTCCCGTTTTGTTGTTGATCCTGCTTCAGGCAGTCATGAGCAAGGCTTATGCAAACTGGGCTGCGACAACCTATATAGCTGCAACCATTCTGGTTGCTGAAATTATGGTGAACCGCATTCCGCGGGCGTGGCTGAAGGCATCCATGAACATTCATGGAGTCGTGTTCGTCGCTATTGCAGTTGCGGTTTGTTTTGCAGGCCCCGGACAGCTGGTTTTGCCCGGCGGAGCAGAGCCTTTTAAACGTACGCAGGGGGCGTCCTTGATTGCTGATGCAGTTGGACAAGAACTGAAGGCGTATGACTACAGCGGAGTGATCACCACTGATCGCAAACTCTCCGCCTTGATGCAATACAACCTCAGGGATCGCAAAGAATCCATTCGTGCATGGCGTTATTCTGAAGTTCCGCGTGATCATTTTGAGCTCAAGGTTCCCTTTCAGAAATCATTGCGCGATCCTGCACTGGTTGTTACGCGTAGCGATAATGTGGACTATATGGAAGACGATTTCTCCAAAGTCACTCCATTGGGTGAACGTAAAATAGCTGCTGGAGAAATCGGGAAAGTCTATCTTTTCAGGCTTGAGGGGCATCGAAAATTTCAATGAGTGATCACAAGGACATGTTTCCGGCTGGCACAAATGGCCATGCAACAAGCATTATGCCAACGGCCAGAGAAGCAATGCTGTTTTTGGCTGTTGGCATTCTGATTGCACTGGCGTCACTTGTGATTTTCATGTCCTGGCCCAGCCTTGACATGGAGATGGCACGGTCTTTTACGGATGAGAATTCACGGTTCCATTTGAGAACGGACGATCTCATCAACACCTTTCGCAAGGGTGTGTTGTTTGCCATTTTCTTTTTTTATGTGATCGTTATAGGTGGCTGGGTAGACGCTTTTAACCGGCAGAAGGTTATCTGGGGTCTCAAATGGCATCAGTGGTCGTTTCTGGGTGCTTCAGCCTTGTTTGGACCCGTACTCATCGTCAACGTAATTTTCAAAGGCAATTGGGGCAGGGCGCGTCCGCAATTTCTGGAAGAGTTTGGCGGCTCGTTACAATATTCAGACTTCTGGGTCTGGTCTGACCAGTGCCGTGACAATTGCTCGTTTTCCAGTGGTGAAGTTGCCGGTGTTGCGATGGTGTTTTTGTCGCTTGCATTTGTTTTGAAACCGCTCTGGCGGTATCTGATTGTTGCTTTGGGTTTGATCTGCACGGCAATCATCGCATGGAAACGCATGGCACTTGGCTCGCATTTCCTCTCAGATACGATCATGTCAGTTTCGTTCATGCTGATGTCTGTCAGCTTTGTTTATTGGGTATATTATATCCGCCCGGCCGGATGGATTGACTGGTTTGATGCCAAACAGCAGGAAAAGCTTGCAAGGAAAGAACAAGAAGAAGATCTGAAAAGTGCGGATTAGGCCCGCATTATTGAAGCAAGCGCAGCACTGGCAAGGCGTGCGGCTGGCGGATCAGCCCTGCTGGTGAGCAAAACCGGTAGCTTGCCACCCAAGACAATGCCGGCTGCGCAACCGCCACCTAAGTAAACGAGTGACTTGAAAATCGCATTTCCTGAAACGATCTCGGGCACGATGATTGCATCGGCTTTACCTGCCACCGGATTATCGCCAAGGCCTTTTGTATCCGCAGACTTCTGGGAAAGGATCAGATCCATGGCCAACGGGCCATATACATCAGAAGTTGTAATATGTTCGGATGCCCAGTCTGACAGCTCTTTTGCTTCAATAGAGGAGGGAACAGACGGAATGGCGGATTCAGTTGCCGAGAGTACCGCAATCTTTGGACGGTCAATCCCGCACCTTCTTGCAAGATCGTCAACCGCCATGACGGCGGCCTGTCTGGTTTTCATGTCAGGTGTAACGTTGACTGCTGCATCGCTGACGATAAGCGGTTTTTGTTCAACCGGATCTGTAATGTAGAAAATATGGACAAGTCGGCTCGCGGTGCGAATGCCAGTATCTTTCTTGATCAAGGCCCCCATGAAAGCATCCGTGTGCAGATTGCCTTTCATGACGACATCGACTTCGCCCCTGTTTCCAAGCAGAGCCCCTTCAAGCGCTGCTTCTGCTTCCCCGTTTGTGTCGATGATCTGAAAACGGGAAATATCCCACCCGAGCTTTTCAGCTTCTGCTCGGATATCGGCGCTTTCGCCGACGAATACAGGCTCCATAATGCCTTGCGTCGTTGCCTCTTGCGCAGCCTGCATCGGAAGAGAAGAACCTGCGCGAACGATTGCGGTACGCGCAGGTGGATTTTGTTTGGCAAGGGTCAGCAAATGTTCCGGACAAACCGGTTCGTGTTTCGAGAGAAACGGATTTGCTGACATCGTTTGCTCCTTAAGCAGCGCCAGCCTGTGGGCGCATGTCTGCAGGGTCGATACCGGCAACAGATACCGGTTTCTTCATTGCATCGCGACGGAATGGTTCACCCAGTTCCTGGTTTAGCACAACTTCGATGAAGGTTGTTTCGCCACGCTTCATCTGGCCTTCAACCGCGTCAGCAAGTGCAGCAGTCAGATCATCCATGGTGCGAACCTGCACGCCTTTCAGACCACACCCGTCCGCAATCTTCGCGTATTCAACGCCGAGGTTGAGTTCTGTTCCGACAAAGTTGTCGTCGAACCAGAGTGTTGTGTTGCGCTTTTCCGCACCCCACTGGTAGTTACGGAAGATGACCATGGTAATTGGCGGCCAGTCATTGCGGCCAACAGCAGTCATTTCGTTCATGGAAATCCCGAAAGCACCGTCACCCGCAAATCCAACAACCGGAGTGTCCGGGCAGGCGATTTTCGCGCCACAGATTGCAGGCAGACCGTAGCCGCAAGGGCCAAAAAGGCCTGGTGCGAGATATTTGCGGCCTTCTTCAAAAGTCGGGTAGGCATTGCCGATCGCACAGTTGTTGCCGATGTCAGAAGAGATGATTGCTTCTTTTGGCAGCGAAGCCTGAATGGCACGCCAGGCCATGCGAGGTGACATGCGGTCCGGTTCGCGGTCGCGGGCACGCTCATTCCAGTTTGTACCCGGATCGTCGTCTTCGTGATCCATCGAGGAAAGAAGTTGTAGCCAGGCAGACTTGGTCTGGTGGATCAATGCTTCGCGATCCGTGCGGCCTTCGTCGCCTGCATTCGGTGAAAGTTTTGCAAGCAGCTGCTCTGCTACCATTTTGGCGTCGCCCTGGATGCCAACGGTTACTCTCTTTGTCAGGCCAATCCGGTCAGAGTTCATGTCCACCTGAATGATCTTTGCATCTTTTGGCCAGTAATCAATGCCGTAACCTGGAAGGGTGGAAAACGGATTGAGACGTGTGCCGAGAGCCAGAACCACATCCGCCTTTGAGATCAGTTCCATGGCTGCTTTCGAACCGTTGTATCCAAGTGGCCCAACTGATAGCGGGTGAGAACCCGGGAAAGCATCATTGTGCTGGTAGCCGCAGCAGACAGGTGATGAAAGACGTTCAGCGAGGTTCTTGGAGGCTTCAATCGCGCCGCCGATAACCACGCCTGCACCATTGAGCATGACCGGAAATTTTGCTTCTGAAAGAAGTTTTGCGGCTTCTTCAATTGCAGTTTCACCGCCGCGAGGATGTTCGAGACGAACGATTTGCGGAAGCTCAATGTCGACGACCTGTGTCCAATAATCGCGCGGGATATTGATTTGGGCAGGGCCACATCCACGCCAGGCTTTCTCTATGACACGGTTCAGGACTTCTGCCATGCGTGAAGGATCTCGTACTTCTTCCTGATAGCAGACCATGTCTTCGAACAGCTTCATTTGCTCGATTTCCTGGAAACCGCCCTGACCGATTGTCTTGTTCGCAGCTTGCGGAGTGACAAGCAGGAGTGGTGTGTGATTCCAGTAAGCGGTTTTGACCGGTGTCACAAAGTTTGTGATGCCAGGACCGTTTTGCGCAACCATCATGCACATCTTGCCGGAAGCCCGGGTAAACCCGTCGGCCATCATGCCGCCGCTTGTTTCATGGGCACAGTCCCAGAATTTGATACCGGCCTGAGGGAAAAGATCAGAAATCGGCATCATCGCAGATCCAATAATCCCGAATGCATGCTCAATTCC
>JBCCYR010000173.1:0-5889 GCA_039189355.1 Pseudomonadota bacterium | reverse complement strand
CATTGTATTGAGCATTTCGTTGATATTTGAACATCCAGTTCGTGCGTTCAATCTGACGGTCAGAACCGTATACATCAAGTGCAGGGTTTCCATGCGGAAGACCGGCTTTGGTTTCGTCAGTGTGCAATTGATCACGGTCATTTGGATACGCAACCGGATCGTTTTGATCATAATCCTGGAAATCATATAGATAATCATTCCGGTACCCATGTTCATCATCATCATGATCAGTGTTTGGAGAAACCGGGAATATCTGGCCAAAATCAGCATCCTGTTCCGCAAATTGACCATCTGGCTCGTCAGGGGCGAAGAATGGCACGAACAGTGCTGACGTGCCGTCACCGACGCCATCATTATTGGCATCGACAGAGTCTCTTACTGTACGATAGTTAGCGTTTGTGAATGCAACAGTATCCATCACGTTATGCGGCCACGGGCGCATTTCAACACATCCGCCCCATGTTTCGCCAACCATTTCAAACACATCATGGCGCGTCTTCCACCGCCAACGTCCGTCTATACGCTCACGGAAACCGATTTTCAGACCGTCCCTCACAGGCGCCTGTGTGTCGTTGTTTGTGCGATAGGTATTTTCCCAATCAAAATTCTCGTGATGCACTGGTGACCAACCTCTCCGGTCCATCCAGTTCCGGTTTCGATTGTTTGTTCCAATGTTCACACTTGCTGAGAAAGGCACGAGAGAGAACTGCACTGGATCAGGCAGGGTTGTTAGCTGCGATGAGTTGAATACAGTATCAACAAGTGCTTTTGATTCTGTTATCAAGGTATCAATCTTGTCACCATCCATCGACCCCGAATTGTCAAGAACGAGTGCCACTTCAACAGTCCGGTTTCCAAGAGAAACGATAGACTTAATCTTTTCGGAAAGGGTCTCGTGTCCGATTATGCCCCCGAAAATAAGCTGATAGTCGATGTCAACAGATAGCTCCACCTGATCTGGTGTAGCAGGTACGGTATTTGAGTTTCCCGGGATAAATGCGAAATTGAATTCATATGAATCCCTGTCGATATCATCGGCGAGGTTCGCTTCAAAAAACTGCTCGCTGTAAACCTCCAGGGCATTCTCATCATCTTCGCCGGCAGCCACTTCACGGCCTGCAGCAAGGCCAGCTGCATCGAGTGAAATCTGTATATCGTTTCTCAGATTGATATAGTTTGTATAGTCAATTGTAGCACCAACTACAGACATGATCGGAAGGATTAGTAATCCGCCAATCATGGCGACGTTACCACTGCTATCTTTGAGAAGCGACTTCAAGCGTTTTAACATGCCTTTATTCCTGTTTGGTTTCTCGCCTACGCGAATAATTTAACAAGCCGGGATAAAAAATAAGCTAATCTCAATTTTACGAATTTAGAGATTTGATTAATCCGGTGTTAAGCAAGTTCCTGATTTAACTCGGCCTTTGAGCCGGTTTCGTTATTTCCCGTTATCCGTTCACGGTTTTTTCCAGAAGATGGATGTTGCCCTGGATTTCTTCCAATGTGGGGTCAATATTCTGAGCCCGATTGAAATATTGACGCGCTCTGCTGTAATCTCCGCGAAGCAGATGCGAATAACCGATGTTATTGAAAACCCGTGCATTGTTGTTTTCCAACTGAACAAGCTGTTTGTATGCACGGTCAGCGAATTCGAAGCGTCCTAGCTGATCCAGTGAAGCAGCAAGTCCAAGCCACGCACTTGCATTGTCTGATCTTGCTTCAACAGCCTTGCGGAAGTTTTCTTCGGCCAAACCGAAATTCTGGTCTTTGAAATGTTCCTTGCCCGCAACAAGCAGGGCTTTTGAAGGATCACCCAGCAATGAGACGTGATGTGACTTCGGATATCTGAGACCTCCACGTTCGTTTTCTTCATGGCCGGTTCTACCCGGAGCAATTCCGGTATCTTGATGGTCAACGACAGATGAATGAGCAGTGATGTTCGTTGCCGTACATCCAGCAAGGACCACGCTCATCATCAAGGCGAACGAGATGGTTTTCAAACGGTTTGTCATGATGTCTCCCCGAAACACATTTGTTATTTTTGTTGGGAAAACAATAACATGTAACCGTTAAAACAAGCCTCACCAGATTGGTTAAATTTTCCGGTACCCTAAAGGACTTGTTTACCCTGATGTCTTCTGGCTTGGGGAAGTCTGGCCTTAGTTCCAGCGTACAATCGTTGGAATGATTGCAATTCCTATCACGATCGGAAGGATGAAGACGGTAACAGGAATAGACATTTTTGCGGGCAGGGCATAGGCTTTCTCTTCCGCTTTCATCATCCGTTTATGACGCATTTCATCAGAATAAACGCGCAGGGCATCAGATACACTGGTACCCAGTTCCTTGGCTTGCTGAATCATTGTTGCGAAGCCCTTGACTTCTTCCAACCGCAACCTTTCACCAAACGCTCTCAGGGCCTGGTCAATCGGACGCCCAGCCCGGATTTCCACGGCTGCCATGTTCAGCTGCATGGAAAGATTAGGATAAATTGACTTGATCTCTGTGGCAATTCTTTCAATCGATGCTTCCATTGTCAGGCCAGCTTCTGCAGATACCACCATCAAGTCAAGAATATCCGGAAAGCCCTGGCGGTTTGCAAGTTCGGCCGCCGCCATTTTTCTGCTGAGATAAAAGTTGGGCAAAAAGTACCCGACTGCAGCCAGAGCAACGGTTAACCCAAGCTTGAAGCCCGTGCTTTCAGCCGCATAAATTGTCAGAACCATCAAAACACCAATAATTGCGAATCCAACGGCTCCAGCAAATCTTGCAGCGATAAAATATCCGACTGCTCCAGGATTCATGTAGCCAGCCTGGATCAGCATCATGCGCAGTTTCTTGATCGAACTGGGATCGGAGTTTGCGTAAAAGTCGTTCGCTTTCTGTGCAACTTTTTTCGTAATTTCCTTTTTGTTCTTTGGCGAAGCTTTTTGCGTAGTACCTTGATCAAGAACGTTTTTCGCTGGCGCAGCAGTTAGACGTTTCTTAACCTCCGAGCGTGACTTGCCTTCGGAAAATGACTGTTGAACGACGTAAATGAGAGCAAACAGAACAAGGCCGCCAACGCTGCTCATTAGCAAGATAGGATCAATGGTGTTGAATAAAGCTTCCATGACTTAAAACTTGAATGAGACCATTTTCATGATGATGAGGTTGCCGATCGTCAGCCATGTTCCAAGGCCTGCGAATAACTTCCAGGTGAGCGATTCACTCCAGATTTCCCCGTAGTATTTCGGGATGAGAAATTGAAGTGCAATAAACAAAAGTACCGGCATCGCAGTCAGGAATATTGCCGACATGCGTCCTTCCGCGGAAATTGCCTTGATCTTGCGTTTCATTTTCATGCGTTCGCGGATGACTTCTGAAAGTCCTTCCAGAATTTCGCGCAAGTTACCGCCTGTGGTGGCTTGAATGGAAACAGATGAAATCAGCAAAGGAAGGTCTGGAAGATTAACCCGTTCATACATTCCATTGAGAGCAGTCACCAGATCAGAACCGTACGTCACCTCATCAGTTACAATCCCGAATTCCGTGCCAATGGGATCAGGCATTTCGCGGGCCACCATGGAGATTGCAACCGGTACGGGGTGACCGGCTTTCAAGCTTCGCGTGATGAGATCGATTGCTTCAGGAAGCTGTGTCGCAAAAAGAGCGGTCTTTTTGTTTGCCCGTCTTTTCAACCAAAAATACGGCAACACAAACGCAATGAGCGGAAATGCAATAGCGGTTGTTGTCAGGGATTTCCAGTAAATGGACACGGCTGCCAGAGTGCCCAGTACATATAGTATGTAATAAAATGCCAGCTTTCCAAGGCCTAATGTCAGACCTGACTGAACAATAAGCTTGTTCAGTTTTTTCATCGGCATGACAAGTTTGCCTTCTTCATCAAGACCACGCTCCTTGCGCAGCTGAATGAGAATGTGTTTCTGGCTTAACTTGTTCTTGTCGTTGTCGGCATTCATGCGCCGGTTGATGCGTTTTTTTCCGGCGTCATTCGGTGAGAACACCATGTATCCCAGTTCAACCACGACAACAGCAAAAAACACGGATGCTAGAAGCATCGCGTGAATTGGCGTGAAACCGTTTTCAAACAAGGCACTCATCTCAATTCAACGCCTGGTTCGAAATAATCACCGGGCAGCTCGATACCCATCGACTTCAATTCTTCAAGGAAGCGTGGCCGCACACCTGTTGCCTCGAAATGGCCCAGAATCTTGCCTTCCTCAGTCAATCCGGTTCTACGGAAACGGAAAATTTCCTGCATCTGAATGATATCACCTTCCATACCGGTGATTTCAGAAATGCTTGTGGTTTTGCGTTGTCCATCAGAGAGGCGGGTCAACTGAATGATAAGGTGAACAGCACCGGCTATCTGGCTTCGGATCGACTGAACTGTCATCGGCATTCCGGTCATGCCCAGCATCTGTTCGAGGCGCGCAATGGCATCGCGGCATGTATTGGAGTGAATTGTTGCCATTGACCCTTCGTGACCGGTATTCATCGCCTGAAGCATGTCGAAACATTCTTCACCACGAACCTCACCCAGGATTACCCGGTCCGGTCGCATGCGAAGCGCGTTTTTAACCAAGTCACGCTGCTTGATTTCACCTGATCCCTCATTGTTGGGAGGGCGTGTCTCCATGCGTCCAACGTGTGGAATCTGAAGGTTAAGTTCGGCTGCATCCTCGATTGTCAGTACACGTTCGGTCGGATTGATGAAGGCAGAAAGGGCATTCAGCATTGTGGTTTTACCGGTACCGGTACCGCCGGAGATGATCGTCGTTTTCCTGGCGCCCACTGCCTTGCGCATTGTATCAGCCATTTGCGGTGCAATCGCATTGAACTCGACAAGCTTTTCAAGCGTAAGCTTGTCTTCCTTGAATTTACGAATTGAGACCAGAGGTCCGTCAATCGCAATTGGACGGATTGCAGCGTTAAAACGTGAACCGTCATGCATGCGGGCGTCACACATCGGATTGGATTCATCGATCCGTCGTCCAACGTTCGCAACAATTTTCTGGATGATGCGTACAAGATGCGCTTCATCCTTGAAAGGAATCACGATTGGCTGAAGAACACCCTTGATTTCAGCGAAGCAATTGTTGGGGCCGTTGATCAGAATGTCACTGATGTCTTCGTTGCGCATCAGCGGCTCAAGCGGGCCAAGCCCTGTCAGTTCATCAACCAGCGTACCGACAAACTGTTCAAGTTCCGCATTGTTCAACGCGAGCCGTTCACGGCTGACATATTCCGACACGAACTTATGTATTTCGCGGACCAGTTCATCTCTTGGGAGCTCTTCAAGGGCAACAAGGTTGAACTCTTCAAGCATTTGACGGTGAAGCTTGACCTTGGCTTCCAGAATTTTCTGGCGGGCGGGTGTTATTTCGCCATCCTCAATTTCATGGACGGAAATCGGTTTCTTGTTTTTTACAGATTCAGGAATGTCTGCCGGGGAAAGGGCAGGTGCCTCATGTTCTTCAACAACCGGTTGTTGGGCAACCGGTGGATTGTCAAATTCGAGCTCATCGTCGAAGGACTGTAAGGCCGAGAAGCGGTTTTTCATGGATTTTCTCTAACCTGCCTTGCGCTTCAAAAGGCTCTTACCCATTGAGAGAAGACCGCCTTTTTTCCCGGAATCTGCGTCCGCATCAACTTCACCGGCGAGAACAATCTGGGTGAGGGCTTTTGTTACGTTATTGCCTTGCTCGATCTCGTTCAGCGTTACACCACGGTCCACTGCATCCCGGACGAGGCGATAGTTGTTTGGCCATCCACTCGTGGAAGTGCGCGACCAGCCGCCGGCGGTCGCCGTACCGCTGCTGCGTAAGAACAACTGGCCGGGCACCTGTGTGTTTACGACCCACGCGACGCTGCTCGGTCGCT
>JBCCYR010000172.1:0-5911 GCA_039189355.1 Pseudomonadota bacterium | reverse complement strand
GAATTGTTCCGATTTTGGGGGCGTCTTGCCAACTTTAAGATTACAGCTAAAAGCCTTGTTCAACGTCGCGTTTTTCAGAACTTCCGCCGGCTTGCCGATGCTCAAGGGACTGCCATCCAGCATGAGCAGGATCTTGTCGGAAAACATCGCCGCGATGTTCAAATCGTGAAGAACGGCAATCACGCCACCGCCGCTTTGTGCGAATTCTTTTGCGATGTTCATGATTGTTAGCTGATGCTGGATATCGAGACTGGAAATCGGTTCATCCAGAAACAACCAGCAGGGATTTCTTTCGTCGATCTCCCCCCATACTTGAACAAGGACACGGGCAAATTGAACCCTTTGCTGTTCTCCACCGGACAATTCATTGTATTTGCGTCCACCAAAACCTGACAGGCCAACCTTCGCCAAAGCTTGCTCAGGCAAATCGAGCATGTCTTGATTCTTTGCCAATCCCCCCAAACAGACGACTTCCCTAACGGTAAACGGAAACATGACAGTGCTGAACTGCGGCAGCACAGCCCGGTTCAACGCAAGCTTCCATGCTTGCGTCCGGGACACCTCATGTCCGTTCAGGGTTGCGCTCCCCCGATATTGGACCTCCCCTGCCAAAGCACGAAGCAGACTTGTTTTCCCGGATCCGTTGGGTCCGATTACTGCAGTGAGTTCTCCGGCAACTGCCTGAAAACTGACAGCACTGACAACCTGTTTCTTGCCAAGCTCAACAGACAAGTCCTGGGTGGCAATCATGTATCAAGAACTCCGCGCTTTCGGACGAGAAGCCAGATGAAAAACGGAGCACCGGCCAATGCCGTGATAATACCGATCGGCAGTTCTGCAGGTGCTACAATTGTCCGTGCAATCATGTCAGCGAAAATCAGCAGGCACGCACCAAGCAGGGCAGACGCCGGTATGAGATACCGGTTATCCGGCCCAATCAGCAGCCGAAGCAGGTGCGGTACAACAATGCCGACGAAGCCAATGCCCCCACTAACCGCTACTGCAGCTCCTGTTGCTGCAGCTGAAACAGTTACCGAAAAATTTTTAAGTCTTTGAACCGGAATGCCCAGATGAAATGCAGTTGCCTCTCCAAGCGCCATCGCATTGAGCCCAACCGCGAGGAAAGGCAACACTGCAAACGAAAGCAGTATAATCGGGCCGGATGCCAATATCTTTGGCCAGGTTGCGCCAGCGAGCGAACCAAGGCTCCAGAACGTCAAGTCCCTGAGCTGCTGGTCATCTGCAAGAAAAATGAGAATGCCTGTTAAGGCAAATGCGAATGCCTGCAAGGCGATTCCCGCAAGCAGCATTGTTACGATGGATGTCTGGCCATTGGTTGTGGATATGCGGTGCAGAAAAAAAGTAACTGCCAATGCACCAACGAAGGACATGACCGGTAACGAGAACAGTCCAAACGCGTTTGTAATGAACGACAAACTTGTTCCCCCCAGAACGATAACCAACACGGCTCCGAAGCTCGCACCGGCAGAAATCCCGATCAATCCTGGGTCAGCTAACGGGTTGCGAAACAACGATTGCAATATCGCCCCTGATACAGCGAGTGCCGCCCCAATCAATGAACCGAGGATTAGCCGTGGCAACCGAATATCAAACAGAATGATTCTGTCTCGTACACCAGTGTTTTCTGCTGATGTAACCGCACCAAAAGTTGCATCAAGAAGTGAAATCTGCGCTGCACCAACATTCAGACTTGCCAAAGCGACAGCCAGATAAAACAGCATCAAAAGAATTATGGTGATACGGGCAATACTGGTTCGATCACCTGGCGAAGCGTCTTGCAACAGACCCTTGGCGAGTGGAGCCGTAGTTTCACCTACCTGCGTCATTAATCAATTGCTGCGATTAAGTGTTTCGAAAAGTTCAGATACTGCATCTGCGGTTCTGGGACCAAACCCAAGCATGAACAAACCATCCATGCGAACAAGGTTTTTTGTCTGTCCCGCCGGAGTTGTGGCAATCGCTGGATGGGAAAGAACCTCGGCATCACTTAAGCTGTGATTGCCCCTTGATTTCATCATCAAGATCACATCCGGCTGACTGCTAATTACCGCTTCGTCATTTATCTGGCGGTATCCGTTGAAACTGGAGATAATGTTCTCGCCACCTGCGAGACTGATTATGCCGTCTGCAGCCGTATTCTTTCCTGACGCAAGTAATTTCCCGCCCTGCATGGAAAGGACAAATAATACTTTCTTGTTTTCGGCCGTTGAACTTATTCGCGATGAAACTTCTGCAAGTGCTTCGGAAGTATTATTGGCCAAAGTCTCGGCTTTCCCCTCGACATTCATTGCTTTCCCAACAGCGAGTATCTTTTCGCGAATTTTCTCATCCGTATAACCCTCGGGAACGAAAACGATGGGAACACCTGCAGCCTTTAGCGTTTCAATTGTTTCAGGCGGCCCACTTCCTTCGAGCGCCAGGATCAGATCAGGATCAACCGACAACACGCCCTCTGGTGAAAGCTGGCGAATGTAACCAACGTCAGGAAGCTCAAAAGCCTCTCTGGGAAACACGCTGGTCGTATCCCTAGCGATCAGACGTTTGTCTTCACCCAGAGCGTAAATGATCTCGGTCAGCGATCCGCCAATTGACACAATGCGATTATAATTCTTATTTTCACTGCTGTTGACCTGCTCAATGCCAAAGACACTAGCGGAAACCAGTAAAGCCACTGCAAACATGCTTACGTAATAAACGCAGAGGCTCAACGCTCTTTTTGAATAGATTGCGTAGATGGCATTAATATCCATTTCTTTTTCCTCGATATCCGGAGTGAACTCAGGCAGCAAATTCATTTGTTCAGAATGAGCTTGCCCTGTTTCGTTATGCGCAAACGATAGAGCAAGTTTTCGTGCTCTATTCCGATTTCCCGTGCGGTTCCAAACAACTGCTCAGACGAAATTGTTGGGATTTTCAATGGTGATTCCGCTGGGTCAGTTTGCAAAACGGAATTTTCCGATGAGGAGCTTCTTTCCTCAACACTCTTTTCACTGCACATGATACGTAGCTCATATCTGGCTACCGGGCTTGCTGACAGCTGGCTGGGCAACGCTTGGATTAAATTTCAAACTTGACTCACATTATCACCTTTTATAGGAAACTCAATACTAGACTTTGGCAGTCAGGTTATGGTTGACTGTTTTATGCAAGCAAGCCTTGAGCCAGCCAGCAGCCAGCTTTCCATTTGTGATACCGGAGCTAAATGTGACTCAATTCATGCGAAAAATTATCAGCTTTTCTGCTGGTATTTCTCTGGCCATGTTATCAACTTGGAGCGTCGCAGCTCAGCATTCAGGGACAATTACAGTTGAACTCAACAAACTTGAGCCTGCATCCAACGACTGCATTTTGACATTTGTTGTAACGAGCAAGTCTGCAAAAAACATAGACAAACTTGCTTACGAGTTCGTCGTATTTGACGACCAGTACCGGGTTGAGCGCATGACTGTTTTTGATTTTCGCGATCTCGGCGCAGGAAAGTTCAGGGTCCGTCAGTTCCAGTTACCTGAAACAAAATGCGATGATTTAGGCAGAATCCTGATCAACGATGTATCAGCCTGTAACGGCACTGAGCTCGATCCACAACTTTGCTCGGCTGGTCTCAGAATTTCAAACAAAACAAACGTAGAGTTTCTCAATTAAGTGGTGCTGTCATGACTGGAATGATCAATCCAATTCTGCAATTTATTGAACTTGGCGGGCCGGTAGTCGCTATTCTGCTTTTTCTTTCGGTCGCAGCTTTTGCTTTGATTGGACTGAAAGCCATAGCGTTTTTCAATTGCAAGGTCGGAATGCATGGAAATGCCGATAAAGCACTTGCCTTATGGAAGCAAAGAAATCGATCCCAAGCGATTGGCCGGTTGAAAGGCACGAAAAGTGCACTGGGAAAAACGCTTCTTGTCTCTATGGAGCAAATAAGCCAGGGCAAAACGTACAAAGAAGACATTGAAGACGAAGTGGCTGGAGTTGCCATACGCGAACTCCATGAGCTTCAACGCGGGTTCCGCACCTTGGAAGCAATTGCCCAGATCGCTCCCCTGCTCGGACTGTTCGGAACGGTGCTTGGAATGATCGATGCGTTTCAGAAACTGCAATCTGCAGGTAACTCCGTTGATCCTTCAATTCTTGCCGTTGGCATATGGGTGGCACTTCTAACGACAGCTGCCGGCCTTGCGGTCGCCATGCCGGTTTCGCTTGTACTTACTTGGTTTGAAACCAGGCTCGAAGATGAACGGGTAGCAATTCAGTCAATGAACGCTGATCTTATCAGCACCAATATAAGTTTTGATCAAGAGACTGCTGGTGTAAAGCAAAGCGAACCCGGGGTTGTATATGCCCATTGATTTTGCTCAAAGGCGCAGAAAATATCCGTCACTCACTTCGCTGATCGACATCATTTTTCTGTTGCTGCTGTTCTTCATGCTCTCTTCGACTTTCAGCAAATATACCGAAGTACAAGTGACCGCGGTACAATCAGGTGGCGGTCAGGCAAACGAACGACCGGAATTGTTCATTTCGTTGTCCGGCGACACCTGGAGAGTGAATGGCGAAGAAGCAAGCTTTGCAAATGTATCAGACATACTGGAGCGCTACCGATCTGAAAAACAGGCAAAGGCGATTTTACGTGTTACTGACACAGCGACATCTCAAAACCTTATTGATGCTGTTGAACTTTTGAATCGGGAAAAAATACAGGTCACATTGGTGCGTTGATGATGAAGATAGGAAACCCGACACCCCGAAAGGAAAAGGACAGCACGATAGCGCTGATCAATATCGTGTTTCTGATGCTTGTCTTTTTCTTGATTGCGGGCACGATTGTTCCTCCACTGGACAATCAGATAAACCCTGTACTGTCGGAGGTTGAGAAAAATGCCGAACTTGAGAATACATTGTCTGTCCGGGCCAATGGTGAAACCTTCTATCAGGGCAAGCAAACATCGCCTGCTGAGTTTATTTCCGAATTCTTGCGTGACATTGAAAACACGAACAGACCCGTCCGTGTTCTTTCAGATCGGGAACTGAGCGCAGTAATGCTGGTTGACGTGATCAATCAGCTCCAGTCGGCGGGCGCTCCGTCTGTTCATGTGATCACTCAAAGGAAGGGTACATGAGAGCCAGCTTGTTAAAATGGCCGTTTGCGCTTTTCTTTTCCTTTCTGGTTCATGCCGGGATTGCAAGCTTTTTCAAGGAAACGCCCGATGAGGTTCTGATTGAAGGTGGCGCTGCAGTTGAAGTCGCGACGCTTGGAAGCGCATTTGCCGATACCATTGCCAGCGGCAGTCCGGCAGAAACAGTTGAACCCATAGACCAACAAACAGAAGAGCTGAAACCACTTGAAGAGGTGATTGAAACAACGGATTTTCAGCCGGTTGAAACAATCACGCCATTACATACTGAAACATCAGAACTGAAATCAGTCGAGCCACTGGAAACCACAACATTTAACACAGAGGTGCTGCAAGAAAGCAGAGCGACTGATGTTCTGGCAGACGCCCTTCCCAGGCCAACAGAACAACAGGCTGTTGAACCATTGGAAACAGTCGCTCTTTCAACCGAGATACTGGAAGAATTGCAACCTTCCGATATTGTGGCACCGGCCATTCCCCAGATTGATACTGTACCAGTTCCGCAGCAGCGTGAGGTTATCCAGCCAAAAACCGAACCCAAACCAAAGAAACAATCAAAGCCCAAAGAGAAGAAAAAGCAGGTAAAGAAACCCGAGCCCAAAAAGCCCGCTAAAAAGAAAAAAGTCGCAAGCGGTGACAAGGGCAAGCAGAAAACAACTCAGAAAAGCGGAACAAGTACTGGCAAGAAAAATGCCAAGTCGGAAAAAGCCGGGAAAAAGAAACGTGTTGCAAGCTTGGCCGGTAACGCAGCGGCCTCAAAT
>JBCCYR010000171.1:0-5932 GCA_039189355.1 Pseudomonadota bacterium | reverse complement strand
GCAACCAGAACGTCAGATGCCTGAACGCGGAACTTAAGGCCCTTGGCATCCTCAGGAGACATCAAGGGACGGGAAGCAGACATCTGCTTCATGCCATTGTGCCAGAACGCAAGGCCCTTGAGGCCACGGCGAACCATGGAATCTTTCAGATCCTGGCCGGCAGAAGAGTTCTGGAATGCATCAACGGCTTCAATGTTTGCAAACATGAACGGCAAATCGAAAATCCGGAACTTCTTTGTGAACTTCTCAAATTTGGACAAAGAAGGCGCAGCCATCTGAACATCGCCATTGAGGATCGCTTCAAGAACCTTGTTGTCATCGTAAAGGGTAGAGTTTGGGAAAACCTCCATACAGGCTTTACCGTTCATCTCTTCATTAACACGTTTTTCAAGCAGGCTGGCCGCAATACCTTTCGGATGCTTGTCCGTATTGGTTACGTGGCTGAACTTGATAACGGTTTCACCCGGATCGCATGCAGCATATGCGCCAGCAGCGGTTGCCATAACAAAAGTCGCAGCAAGCGCGACAGTTTTCAAAGCTTTCATGATCATTCTCCTCCAAAAGCGTATTTTCAAAATACCGTGATCATTAAAGCCGATGAATTCAGGAAAATCAAAATACGAATGGATTCGGCAAAATTTTGCCATTTCAGCAATTACTGACAAATTGAGAATGCGATTATTGACCGGTGTTTATAATTTCACTTGCCGCGGGTTTAATTATTTAGAATTAGTTTACCAAGAATCGATTAATCTGTGCCATAATTGTGACTAATGCCGATGATTATATGTGGATCGGTGGATGGAAAAGGGCGATTTCATGGGCAAACTTACAACCATAGCCATACTTATGGCTGCATTGGCAGTTGCGGGGTGTACGCGTTCGACCAATGCGCTCAGAATCAATACCCAGTCACCACCACAACCTTTGCCGGCAGCACCGTCCGGTGTAGTGGAGGGGCAACAACTTGATCCGATTTCCGGAGACGCTTTGGCTCAGTCCAATCTGGATGCAAACGGTCAGCCGCTGCCGCTAGACGCACCGACTGTAGGCGGAACGGAAATCCCTACTGACGGTACCCAGACTGCATCTCTCGACCCCGCAACAACTGCGACTGCCGCACCACTTACGCACGAAAGCCTTGCCGGCGCTTGGAATGTGACAACCGACAATCCTGATTGCCGCGTTTTCCTCTCCTTCACACAATGGTCCGGCGGTTATCGCGCCGGTACGAGGCGATGCCTGAATAGCGAACTTTCCAGCGTAACGGCCTGGGATGTGAAGGGATCACAGGTAGTGCTCGTGGACAGCAATGGCGCTCAGGTTGCAAGTCTCGGCTCCATCGGTACGGAACAGTACTCCGGACAAACCGTAAGTGGAAAACCGGTCTCCTTTACAAGATAAGAATTCCAGAACCGTATTCATCCTATATGATAGACGGTCATGGAAACCGGACAAGCCAACCTTCAAAAACTGCAGGCCAGTTATGACCATCTTGTAACCAGCGGAAAGATCGAAGCTGATCCCGCACAGCTTGAACTGGTTTCCATACTCGATGGCCTGCTCGGCAAAATCAGCAAAAAACGTCTTTCAAGCAAATCCAGTTCGCTGGGTTGGCTGTTCGGCAAAAACAGCAAACCTGAACACAAGACAAAAGGCCTCTACATTTGGGGTGATGTCGGACGTGGCAAATCCATGTTGATGGACATGTTCTTTGAAATATTGCCTCACAAGCGAAAACGGCGGGCGCATTTCAACGATTTCATGCAGGATGCCCAAGAACGCATACATAAATATCGCGAAGCGTTTAAACGCGGTGAAGTGAAAGAGGAAGACCCCATACCGGTCATCGGGCAGCAACTTGCCGACGAAGCGAGGGTCCTGTGTTTTGACGAGTTTACCGTAACGGATATTGCGGATGCAATGATACTCGGTCGGCTTTTTGCAACCCTTTTCAAGGAAGGTGTTGTTATTGTTGCCACTTCCAACGTCGAACCGCAAAATCTTTACAGGGATGGCCTTAACCGGAAGGTTTTTCTGCCCTTTATCGACTTGCTGCAGCAAAACGTTGATGTTTTCAAGCTCGGAGCCAGAACCGATTTTCGACTGGAGAAACTGGACAAGGCACCGGTTTATCACTTTCCGCTTGGTGAGGAATCCACAGCTTCAATGCAAACAATCTGGAAACGGTTGACCGGTTTGGAGAAAGGTCGGCCACATCAGATCGCCTTGAAGGGCAGAGACTTTGAAATTCCTGAATTTGAAAGGGGCGTGGCGCGTACATCATTCCGTTCCCTGTGTGAAGAACCGCGCAGCGCCGAAGACTATCTTGCACTTGCAAGACATGCCCATACGCTTTTTCTCACAGATATTCCGGTGATCAACAAGGAAAACCGGAATGTTGCCAAACGCTTCATTCTTCTGATTGACACGCTTTATGACAACCATGTCCGCGTCATAATCTCGGCAGATGCTTCGCCTGAAAATCTTTATACTGCAACTGCTGGTACAGAAGCTTTCGAATTCAACCGAACTGTATCCAGACTGACAGAGATGCAATCGCGGGAATATCTCGGCTCAGGAATTGAATAATTCTTACTTTTACGTAAAATGTAATCTTTTAAGCCATTGATTTATTGAAAGTTTTTAAACAGCTTGAAAGTTTCTAATTCTGGATTAGAAAAGAATTGAATGAATTCAGGAATTCTGACAACAAATAAAATTACTACTTTTACGTAAAAGGAAGACATTATGGCGCGAAAAAAAATCGCCTTGATCGGTTCTGGCATGATTGGCGGAACCCTGGCCCACCTTGCTGCGATGAAAGAACTGGGTGACGTAGTTCTGTTCGACATTGCAGAGGGAATACCTGAGGGCAAGGGACTGGACATCGCCGAATCCTCTCCGGTGGATGGTTATGATTCAAAACTCACAGGCACCCAGAGCTATGAGGCGATAAAAGGCGCAGATGTTTGCATCATCACAGCCGGCGTTCCACGCAAACCCGGAATGAGCCGTGATGATCTTCTCGGGATCAACCTGAAAGTGATGGAACAGGTCGGCGCAGGCATCAAGAAATATGCGCCTGATGCCTTCGTCATCTGTATCACAAACCCGCTCGATGCCATGGTTTGGGCATTGCAGAAATTCTCCGGACTGCCCAAAAACAAGGTTGTCGGCATGGCGGGCGTTCTTGACTCTTCCCGCTTCCGTTATTTCCTTGCAGAAGAATTCAACGTTTCTGTTGAGGATGTAACTGCTTTCGTTCTTGGCGGCCACGGAGATACAATGGTGCCGCTGACCCGGTATTCAACCGTTGCGGGCATCCCGCTCACCGATCTTGTGAAAATGGGATGGCTTACAAAGGAACGGCTGAATGAAATCGTGGACCGCACCCGCAAGGGTGGCGGTGAGATTGTTGCCCTGCTGAAAACCGGCTCTGCATACTACGCACCTGCTGCTTCTGCTATTGTGATGGCGGAAAGTTATCTGAAAGACAAAAAACGTGTCCTCCCGTGCGCTGCAGCACTCAAGGGCGAATACGGCGTGAAAGACATGTATGTAGGTGTCCCGACCATCATCGGTTCAAACGGTGTTGAACGCATTATCGAAATTGATCTCAACAAGACAGAACAGAAAATGTTCGACAAATCGGTAAATGCGGTAGCTGAACTCTGTGAAGCATGCATAAACATTGCACCTAATCTGAAATAAGTCCGAAAACGGCGGCCTCGTGCCGCCGTTATCATTTTGGGGAACTATCCCGCATCACAAAACAGGAGACGGAACTTTCCGCTGAGGCCTATGTCAAGTGAAAACCAGAACGAAGAATTTGCAAACACATCATTTCTGTATGGCGGCAATGCCGGTTACATCGAGGAGATATATGCACAGTACAAGTCTGATCCATCCTCTGTAAGTGAGGACTGGCATCAGTTTTTTGCAGATCTGAGAGATGAAGCACAGGACATTGACAAAAACGCGGAAGGCGCATCCTGGAAAAAACAGCATTGGCCCATCCCGGCAAATGGAGAGCTGGTTTCCGCACTGGACGGCAACTGGGCTGATGTCGAAAAGGAAGTCGGCGACAAAATCAAGAACAAGGCTGTGGCCAACGGACTGGACATCAATGGGGAACAGGTCCAACGCACAACACGGGACTCTGTTTCCGCGATCATGATGATCCGGGCATATCGGATGCGCGGCCATCTTCATGCCGATCTCGATCCGCTCAAGATTGCAGGAAAGAAGGAAACCTATAACGAACTGCATCCGTCTGCATATGGTTTCACTGAAGCTGACTATGACCGCAAAATATTCATTGATGGAATGCTGGGCCTTGAGTTCGCTACAATTCCCGAAATGCTGGAAATCCTGCAACGAACCTACTGCTCAACCATCGGCATTGAGTTCATGCATATTTCCAATCCCGATGAAAAGGGTTGGCTGCAGGAACGCATTGAAGGTCCTGACAAGGGTGTTGCTTTTACCATTGAAGGTAAAAAGGCGATCTTGAAAAAACTCATCGAAGCTGAAGGATTCGAACAGTTTATTGACATCAAGTACAAAGGCACAAAACGGTTTGGCCTTGACGGCGGAGAGGCAATGGTCCCCGCACTTGAACAAATCATCAAGCGTGGCGGTCAAATGGGCCTCAAGGAAATCATCCTGGGCATGGCGCACCGCGGACGTTTGAACGTGCTTGCCAACGTGATGGGAAAACCGCACCGGGCGATCTTCAATGAATTCAAGGGCGGCTCGTTCAAACCGGACGATGTTGAAGGTTCCGGAGACGTGAAATACCATCTTGGCGCCTCCTCCGACCGTGAGTTTGACGGCAACAATGTTCACCTGTCACTGACTGCAAACCCGTCTCACCTAGAAATCGTCAATCCTGTTGTACTGGGCAAGGCCCGTGCCAAACAGGACAAGTTCGAAGAAAAGAATGAACGGGGCTCCCGGCCCCGCAATACGGTTATGCCCTTGTTGCTGCACGGGGATGCAGCCTTCGCTGGTCAGGGCGTTGTGACCGAATGCTTTGGTCTGTCCGGCCTCAAGGGACACCGGACAGGTGGTTCGGTACACTTTATCATCAACAACCAGATCGGCTTTACAACGAACCCGCGTTTTTCACGCTCATCGCCTTACCCTTCAGATGCTGCGAAAATGATCGAGGCACCAATCTTTCACGTCAACGGCGACGACCCCGAAGCCGTAACCTTCGTTGCAAAGGTGGCTGCCGAGTTCAGACAGTTGTTCCGCAAACCGGTTATCATTGACATGTTCTGCTACCGCAGGTTTGGCCACAACGAGGGAGACGAGCCGGCATTTACCCAGCCACTGATGTACAAGAAAATCCGCTCTCACCCGACAACAGCGAACATTTACAGTGACAGACTGATTTCCCAGGGAATTTTGACCGAGGAAGAATACAAGGCGATGCGCGACGAGTGGCGCAATTACCTCGAAAACGAATTTGAGGCCGGCCAAAGCTACAAACCAAACAAGGCAGATTGGTTGGACGGTGCCTGGTCTGGTCTTACCGTTCCGGACGATGAGGATGAAACCCGCCGCGGAAAGACCGGTGTAGACAAGAACACACTGGTAGAAATCGGGCACAAGATTACGGAAATTCCCGGCGGCTTCAACATACACAAAACAATCAAGCGCCTGATGGACAATCGCCGGAAAATGATCGACACGGGCGAGGGTATCGATTGGGGCATGGGCGAGGCCTTGGCCTTCGGTTCTCTGGTAAAAGAAGGGCATTGCGTCCGGCTTTCAGGTCAGGATTGTGAACGCGGGACGTTTTCCCAACGCCATTCTGTCGTCTATGACCAGGAAACCGAGGAACGCTATACCCCGCTCAACAACATTGCACCTGACCAGGAAGAATATGATGTCATCAACTCCATGCTGTCCGAAGAAGCCG
>JBCCYR010000170.1:0-6002 GCA_039189355.1 Pseudomonadota bacterium | reverse complement strand
GCCAGATACATGTCCTGGCTCTGCAGGGCCTGAATGAGCAGCGGCCCTGTTGTTTCAAGGGAAAGCACAATCGCAACAACTTCAGCACCGGAGATCACCTGTGGCAGGATGCTGCCGATATCTGCAATAAAGAAGTTGAGAGACATGCGGAATGGGTATTTCATCAAAGCCTTTGTTTCCGGCACACCCTTGGCGCGTGCGGTCGTTACATAAGGCTTGCGCAATTCATCCAGCAGGTTTGCCCGCACCCGGCGGATCATTGCCGCTGTTCCGGCCGTGCCAATCACAATCACCGGTATCCAGATGTGCTCAAGAACCGAAACAAACTTCCCCCAGCTGAACGGCTTGTCGATGTATTCCGGATCAACGAGCCCTCCGATTGCCGTCCCAAACCATTGATTGGCGAGGTACATCATGATCAATGCGAGGAGGAAGTTCGGCGTTGCCAGCCCGAGAAGCCCCAGAAAGGTCAGGCCATAATCGCCCCAGCTATACTGATGTGTTGCTGAGTAAATACCGATTGGAAACGCAATCAGCCACGTGAAAATGATGGTGACGAAGGTAACCAAAATCGTGAAGATGAGGCGATCACCAATGACCTCGCGTACCGGAAGTTCATACTCAAAGGAAAAGCCCAGATCACCGGCCAGTAATCCGCCTGCCCATTTAATGTACCGTTCCCACAGCGGGCGATCGAAGCCGTATTCCTCACGCAGATATTCGATATGATTTGGGTCAACGGTTTCACCGGCTGCAAGCAGTTCATTGACATAGCTTTCGAAGAAATCACCCGGTGGCAATTCGATCAGAAAGAATACCAGTATGCTGATCAGGATCAGCGTCGGTATCATGTAGAGAATGCGTTTGACGATATAGAGCAGCATTGTTGTCCCTACCGGTCAAACCAGAATGTATCCGGCTTGTAGATACCGAAGTAAGAGGTAGGGTCCCAGGCGTAAATTCCGTTTTCCGGGACATTGCGAAGATCTTTGGAGACCACAACGGGTTGGCGGCTGTTGTTGACCGTGCCGATGCTAAACACATTGTCTGCGTAATTCTTCAGCATTTCGTGCCAAATTTCTTCCTTGGATTCATAGGAAGTCGATGCCATCCATGTTTTGTAAAGCTTCAGTTGCTTACCGGCGTCATCCAAATCGACAGGCTCGCCGGCTTTTTTGTTGGTTTCCATGTACTGTCCCCATTTCGGCCACTGCAACTGTGGCTGGGCTGTCGGAGCCAGTTCCTTGGGACTCATCTGAGCACTCGGAATCGCATTATCGAGACCGTTGAATACAGAAAGCACGGTATCACCTGAATATGCCCGTCTCCGGAAAATATCCCGCTGCGATGCCCGCACAAATATTTTCACACCGATTTCGCGATAGTGATCGGCAATCAATTCAAGAACGTCCGTTTCTTCCGTACTTTCACCAGCCGACTCGATGGTAATTTCCAGCCGTTCACCGTTCGACAGAATGCGGGTTCCATCGCCTGCACGTTCGGTCAAGCCGATTTCATCAAGCAGCGCATTGGCTTTTTGCCGATCAAACTCCGTCCACATGTTGGCATATTCCGCCTTGTACAAGCGGCTTTCCGGCATCACCGTATTTGCACTCGGACTTGCCAAACCGAAGTAAATTGCTTCATTGATTTCCTCGCGGTTGATCCCGAGGGAAAGTGCACGGCGAAAACGGACATCGCGAACAAGATCACGCCATACGGGCTTGTTGGTATTCAGGTTGGGAAACAGTGCAATTTGCGAGCCTTTGCCCAAAGACCAAAGACGCGTTTTGTAGTTTCCTTTCTCCTCCCCCCGGATCAGGAATGGCACATTGTCAAAGCGCAGGTAACGGGCCTGGAGGTCACTTTCGCCGGTACCGGTTTTTGCCGGAATAACGTCCTTTGAAACGATCGTCATGATGATCCGGTCGATGTATGGGAGTTGCCGTCCCCTCGGATCGACACGGTGATAATAGGGGTTACGTTCAAAGACAAAGCGCGTGCTCGGCGGTTTGGTTGTATTGCGCCAAGCCTGCAATGTTGGAAGCGCCGGGTTTTCAGGTCTGCGCTGACGCTGCATACGGGTGTGCACGCCAGTCCAGTCTTTCGTTTTTGCAAATGAAACCCATGCCAGCAGATCAGCAGGGTCTGCATAATCCTCATGAAACTGCTTCATGTAATGGGCAGGCCGGTAAATATACAAGGGCGAGGGTTTTGCCAGTGCCGGTAAAAATGCCGGGTTGGGCTTTTTCCATGTATACCGGAACGTCAATTCATCAATCACTTCGAAGACAGGTTCTTCTCCTTCTACGAGCATTTCCGCAGGAACGCCTTTGCGGCCAAGCTTCGGATGTTTGACCATGTCTTCCCAGAAATACCGGAAGTCTTCAGAGGTAAGTGGATGACCGTCCGACCAGCGATGCCCCGGACGAAGGTGAAATGTGAACTCTCGGTTCCCTTTGACATCAAAAGATTTCACAATATCCGGTCGCAGTTTGTAATCGGGACTATAGCCTACCAGACGTGCGTAGGTGTAAACCGTAATCTGGCCGATATCCTTGGCTTTGCCCATCAGGAGTTTGAGATCGCCTCCATATTTTCCCTGAACTTTGTTTTCTTTTTCAAAATTGACAATCAACGGGATAAAAGGAAGCCGCTCATTCATTGTAGGCAGTTTGCCTGCTTCTACCTGATCTTTGAAAAACGGGATTTCAGCAGCTGACGCTGCGAAGGAAGCTCCAACAAAAAGCAAACAGGCAAACAAAACCCTTTTGACTACATTCAACGCAACGGCACTCACGCTCTCAACTCCCCTATGTTGCTATTCTCGTTAGCCAGTACAAAATGGCCATTCTCGATTTCAATTCTGCTCAGTCCGGCATCATCGGATTCACGGAATGCTCCATCCCATTCCTCCGCATCAAATGATGTCGTAAACTTGAAGTTCTCAAAATCCAGCAAGTGATCAAGATCAGGGTATGGAACAGAAGCGAGCAATGATTTTGTATACGGATGACACGGATTGGCAAACAGTTGATCGCGCGTGGCAAGTTCAACCAGCCTGCCCTGGCACATCACAGCAATGCGGTCTGCCACATAATTCACGACAGCCAGATTGTGCGAAATAAATATGCTGCTAAGGCCCAGTTCCTGGCGCAAGTCATTCAGCAGGTTCAGTATCTGCGCCTGAACCGAAACATCCAAGGCCGAAACCGGTTCGTCACAGATCATGAATTCAGGATGCAGCGCCAGGGCCCGCGCAATACCAATACGCTGCCGCTGACCCCCCGAAAAGGAATGCGGATACCGGTTCAAAAACCTCGGATCAAGACCGACCAGAGACATCAGGTCAACAATGTCTTTTCTCTGTTCTTCCGGTGTGCCTATGTCGTGAACAACGAATGGTTCGCGCAAAATGTTCAACACCGTCATGCGCGGATTGAGGGAACTGAAAGGGTCCTGGAAGATCATCTGAACCCGGCGGCGGAACTGCATCAGTTCATCGCCTTTGAGCGCAAGAATATCCTTTTGACCATCGGCCGTGTTCACCATCACGGAGCCGGCCGTTGCTTCCAAAGCGCGCATGATGAGCTTTGAAACTGTGGTCTTGCCGGAACCGCTTTCTCCGACGAGGCCCAAGCATTCGCCTTTGGCAACATCAAAACTGACATCATCTACAGCTACAAACTTGCGCGCCTCTCCCGATCCAAACCAGCTTCCCTTGCTGAAATAAAATTCCTTGCGAAGGTTTTTTACCTGGAGATGCGGGCCATCTCCTCCAGCAGATTGTTCAGAGCGGAAGCGATGTGCCAGTTTCTTGACCGCGTTTTCTTCCGACTTGTCCGAGTTTTCGCGAAGCGAAACAAGCCTTTCACCAGGCTCCATGTTGAAGTGGGGAACGGCATCCATCAAAGCCTTGAGATAAGGATGTTGAGGACGGTTGAAAATGTCTTCTATCTGCCCGGCTTCCATGATCTTGCCGTGATAAATCACAACAACCTCGTCGGCCATGTTTGCTACAACGCCGAGATCATGGGTAATCAGCAAAATGGAAGTTCCAAACTTCTTTTGAAGATCTTTCATCAAGCCGATGATCTGGGCCTGAACGGTCACATCCAGCGCAGTCGTTGGCTCGTCTGCTATGACCATGGCAGGGTTACAAATCAGCGCCATCGCAATAACTGCCCTTTGGCGCAGTCCGCCAGACAATTCGAATGAATACATTTCATAGCCACGAGCCGGATCAGGAAAACCGACAAGCTTCAGGATTTCCTCGGTTTCAGCACGCGCTTGCGAAGCAGTCTTTTTCTGATGCAGGACCAGTGCTTCCTCAACCTGGTTACCAACGGTGTGAATGGGAGACAATGCTGTCATCGGCTCCTGGAATACCATGGAAATACGACCGCCACGCAATTTCAGCAGAAATGGATCCTTAACCGTCAGGGCTGCAATATCAACAACGCGACCATCTTCCAACGGATCACGCAGCAATATGCTGCCACCATCGATCTGGGCGTTTTTTGGAAGAATACGCAGAATGGTCTGGGCAATAACGGATTTGCCTGAGCCGGACTCACCTACCAAGGCAACAACTTTTCCGGGCTTCACATCAAAGCTGACACCTTTGACAGCTTCAACACTTCCTCCCTGAATACTAAAAGAGACTCTGAGGTCCCGTACACTCAATAAACTCTCTGCCTCACCCATGCAGTAGATTTCCCCTCTCTGATGGGAGCCCCTAGTTTCCCATTACAACACTCTATGCACACACTTTCACGAATGAAAAGTGACATATTGCACACATTGCGGGCTGCTCGTCACGTAAACTGTGAATTTCGGAAAATGTGATTGAAACTGCAGGCTATTTCAAGACGGCAGTCTGCCTTTGTAGCCACTCTCACGTAGTATCTGGCAATAATTTCGGGTGATCACACCTTTTCCACTCGAAAGTTGTGACAGGTTAAGATCGCCACCGAAGTTCACCTCAAGCAAGACAGGGCCGTTTCTGGTCAGTGCCACATCCCAGGATTGAACACGCACACCGGCCAGAAATCTTGAAGCCTGCAGAACGCAGTTCTTTGCCGCTTCAAAGTCTGGAAGCTCAAACTGAAAGTATTGTTTTGCTTCATCAGATTTTGCATCCAGGATTTCTACACTGTCATGATTTTTCAAAACCGCCCGGTCAAATTTTCCGTTATCCAGATTGATTGCTGCAATGATTGAACCTGACCGCCAGAAATTGTCAGCCACCTCACCTTTTGCCGGCACCTTGAGAACACAGGAGTGAATCTCAGCCTGTTCTTCCCTATTCAGCACAAGAAATCTGACAGAGGAAATTACCTTGCAGCCTATTTTTTTGAAATCGTCGTGCGGCTCCAGCACCCGCTGAAACAGATATCCCTTTTTGGATACGCCCTGAATGTATTTGATGACTTCCTTCACAGGATAAGCATGCTCACCATTGACCACCAGATTTTTATCCTCTGCCTTGTCAATCCGGAAAGAACCGATGCTCAATAGTCCGGTCGTTGGCTTGCAGAAAACAGGATGGTTTTTCTTGTCCAGCAAAAACGCTTCCAGGGCTTCTGCCTTTTTCAAAACCGGCGCACCTGCCCCCCTGCCCTTGCGGTCATAAATTGCGATTGTTTCCGGACAAGGCATGCCACCGCCCCGCATGAGAGCCTCAAAAGCGATCTTGTTTTTTGTGACTGCGTACCAGGTCCTGTCATTGTAGATTTTGTTGAAAGCTTGCTGGGCCTGTTTTCCGGCAAAGGTTCCGATTTCTGCATCACTTATCGAAGGGTCGCAGAAACCAAATTGTATGAATTCCCCGCTGGAAAGTTTCCCGGGGCCAAATCTTGCGCTTAAAAATCTGCGGCAGGCATCAAGTTTCGCACCTGAAGGTGCAGCATTCCAGACATCCATGATGGAAGACGGTTGCACTGTGGACAGCTCTTTTCGCAACCTGAGATGTTTCTCCAGTTGCAGTGGGGTTTCATCTT
>JBCCYR010000169.1:0-6009 GCA_039189355.1 Pseudomonadota bacterium | reverse complement strand
GACAGCTAACAAGAACAGTAAATCCGCAAAGAAACCAAAGCGGCCAAAAAAACTGTTAGCGCATGTTACTCATCTTGAAATGCTCAACCCGCCACTGCGCAGCCTGCCTATCCCCACCCGCCCGACGATCGCCCTGATGCGGGGCAGAAACATTCCCGCAGAATTTTACAGCTTTTTGTACGAGATGGTAGGCAAGCCGTATCACTGGCAAGACCGCCGCGACTTATCGCCTGCCGAGATTTATGCAACCATTAATGAAGACGTCTGCGAAATCCATGTACTGTATGTAGAAGGCTGTCCGGCGGGCTTTTTCGAGCTTGATACTTCACTTGCTCCTCAATCGATCGAAATCCTCTATTTCGGATTGGGTGCCGAATATCAGGGTATCGGACTTGGCAAATGGTTTCTGTCAGCCGCCATTTCCGCCGCTTGGGCGCACAAACCGGAAAAAATCATTGTTGAAACAAACACATTGGATCATCCAGCAGCTTTGCCGCTGTATCAAAGACTTGGTTTTTCACCCGTCAGGATCAGTGACGTGGAAATCACCCCCTGGAAATGACACTTTACCCGAATGCATTACCAGCAGCTTTGGGTTCCATTCGCACCAGACGGGAATCCAGAACTGCCGCAGTGCGGTGAACCACGGCTTGCTGGTATTCAGGATTTTTGACCATTTCCACAAACGCATCGCCTGATGGATATTCGGCAATAAATGCAATATCCCAACGCTCTTCAGCCGGCCCTATCAAGTTCAGCTCAAAACCACCGGACCAGACAATACGTCCACCGACACCTTTGAATATGGGAGCGCTTTCACGTCCATATGCGGCGTAAGCTTCCTTGCCGGAAACCAGTGTTCCATCAGGATAAACAGCGGTCTCTTTCAGGCGAACAAGGTTTAGCATGTGAACGGGTCCCTGACGCTCGATCTGGCGAAAAGCATCAAAACTTTCCCGGTCAGGATTTACATGGTTTGTCATACAGCCCTTTTCCTCACTAAAACGCAGTCAAAATCATGAACTATTTCTTTTGAAATACGACGCTTCCCCGGTCTTTGTAACTCTGGGATGAATTCTCGAATTTCTGAAAATCGGCAACAAATCCGCCATCCTCCGTCATGGAAATGATCTGCCTTAATCTACTCAGATTACCAGAGGAATTATCGACAATGGAAGTGGACAGGATCAAGCGCCCTTCATGATAATCACTTGCGGACTGTGTTATTGTTGAATTGGAAAATGGTGACAGAAATGATCCCTCCACTTTCTCATCCTTCACTTGCAAACTGCCTTCAACTTTTGACTTGCCTTGTGTGGTGGCACACTTGCCCTGGATACTTAACGTGTTGCTTTCTGCATTGAATGTATTGGAAACCGAACAACTGACCCGTTCAACTTTCTGGCTCACAGGGATGACAGCTTCCCCTTTTCCGCGAAAATTTCCTTCAAGTTTTTGCAGAAACTCCTGGGCACTATCACCAGCCAGTGCAACACCAGGCAAAGCCGCAAAAAACACAGCCAATATGAAAATTCTCTCAATCACTACCCAAGCCTTCCGCCAACTTAAAAGTTGATCACTCACTACGCCCGAACAGACGTCCCAATGTAAGTATATTGGCGGGCAGGAGTATCAGATTTGTGACCAATGCAACAATCAAAATCGCAATAATGAGTTGTCCCACGATGGGCAGAATGGGAAGCGTGCTTGTCAGGATCACCATTGTAGCCGTGCAAATGATGAGCGTACTGCCACCCAATGCAGGAGCGACCTCGGCAATCGCGGATTTCAGGGAACCTGCAAACTCCCGCCCTTCGGCACGTTCCGCCTCAAAAACATTGATGACATGCACAGCATTATCAATCGCAATACCAAATGCGATTGTTAAAGCAACAACCTCCGTGACATTGATGTTGCCACCATTCAAATAAATGACTGCCTCAACAAACAGGATCGGGAAGAGATTTGGAATCGCTGCAGCGACGGCATAAAACAGGGATCGCGTCGCAACTCCGATAAGGCAAATGCCCACAAATACGGCGATCAGCAAACTGGTCCTGAGTTCATTGATAATCCGATTAAACTCACTTGAGAGCAACACGGGAAACCCTGTAACGATGATCTCTTCCGCATAATCCAGCTTTTCTATTGTCGCTTTCAATTCATCGACAAGAACCGCACCCTCGGTAATGGATTGGCTTGAAGACACACGAAGTGAAACGAGCATTCGGGTGCCATCCTTGGAAAGATAGCCTTGCCGCATTTCGGGAGAAGCATCTTCAAGCCTCTGGGCAATGATCTTCTTCTTCTCTTCATCAAAATGACGCCACATGGCATGGAGTGAAAAGACCCTGGATTCCCCGTATTCATCAGCAAGCAGATCCGTTACCTCCGCCAGACGGTTACGATTTTCCCTGGATACAAGCGCGCCGTCCTCAGCCACCGGTATTGAAAGGAAAACCAGCGAACGGCCGCCAAATACTTCATTCGCCATACGCTCAGCTTCAAGCGTGTCCGACTGGCGCGGGAGATAATCGGTAATCCGGTAATCCGGCACAAGTTTGAAATGCGCATAAAACAAGGGAACAATACATGCCAGTGAGATTGCGCTCACCAGAAACGGCCTCGATGAAAACAGGCGCACTGCAGTTCCGCCCAAAGACACTTTACGATCGATTTTGGAAGCCGTGCGAAGCAGGTCAAATTTGGCAAACCACATGCCAAGCACTGGCATGGCAATAATCACCGTCAAAAACGCAAACAAGACCAGAACAACGCCCAGCCAGGCAAACTCGACAAGCGCTTCGCTTGAGGACAATGCAAAGGATGAGATGGCCACTGCCGTCGTTATGGAAGTCAGTGCCGATGCGGGACCGACACGCAAAACAGCCTCTCGCAGGTTGTGCAGTTTCGCCAGATTATTCGAACGGTTCAACTGCTGCCAGCGATGATGGAGGACGATACCGTCAGCATAAGCCAGAATGAGTGCAAGGGTCGGAAGAATGGTGGTCAGATAGGTTATCGGAACACCAACCAACCCAAAGAACCCGATTGACCAGATTGCGGTCAGTATCGGCGGAACCGCGCAAAGAATTGCAGAGCCGGGACACCGGAAGAAAACAACCGCAACCACTGCACCGAGTAACAATCCCAGCAATGTCAACCTGACCTGATCGCTGATCAGCGTATCAAGGATTGTAATCCCGATTGGCGTAAGGCCTGCATACAAAATCTCAAAATCTTCAGGGGCCACTGCCTCCACTTCAGAGACCATCGTTGCAAAAGTGTCAAAAGCCTGGGCATCGTTGCCGTCGTCAATGCCAAGATCCAGCGCAATTAGAAGCAATGCAGCATTTTCTTCCGAAGAGATGAGGTTTTTGGCTTGCGGATAAGTTGCCTCAAGCCTTTCAAGCAAAGCGGCAGCTTCTGAATCATCCTCAATGTAATTTGGAAAAAACTGCTTCAAATCGCCTGTCTCTGCATCAACATCAGGTAATGAAAAAACCGACAACGCGGTGGCGACACCATCTGCGATCGCCATTTCCAATTGCATGTTGCGAAGATCTTCAAGACCGGATGCCGTTGCAAGTCTCGGAGATCTGACAATCACGGCAACATCCCTGGCAAAATTGCGAAAATCGGTCTTTTGCCGCTCGAAATTGAGGAAGTTTTCCGAAGTTCGGGGAATTACGGCAGTTACGTTACCATTGAAGGTAACCTGCGGAATGAATGACGCGCTGACAACGGTCATAACGACAAGAAACATTGAAAAGACAATTGGTCTGGAAAGGGCCACAATGCCAATTCGCTCAAGCCCGAAACCGATTCCTGTCATTCAAAAGCACCCTTGCATCAATCTGGCACCTATTAAAGGACCGGTACTGAAAAGCAAAGCACAGCTTTATCATTTCCCGATAAATTAGTTGAAAGCGGTTTGGAGCATGTATCTGCAGGCCTATATAGATACTAAAACCAAAACGTTGGCGCAAAATTGATTCAGCAAGATGTGCTTCACTATTGCTTACTGGGAAAAGATGATCAATTCTAAGTGTAGAGCATCCGGTTATTAAGCCGCAAAATAACCATTTTTTGGTCAGAAATCAGCGGTCTATGTTTATTCCATAGGGGAATTTTCTTGATTTCATCGCGTATTACAACCGCAAAAATCGCAGCAACATTAAAACTGTTCATAGCGGTTTTTGCATTGATTGTTATCCCGGCAACACTTGAGGCAAATGCGCAGGGACGCGGGCGCTTGCCGTTGGTTCGTGATGCGGAGATCGAGGGTTTGATAAAGGATTATACAACCCCGATCTTCAAAGCCGCCGGTTTCAACCGGAATGCAGTTGATGTTTTTCTTCTGAACCGGAACGAGTTCAATGCATTTGTTACCGGAACACGCATGTTCATCAATACTGGCGCAATCATGCAGGCAGATACTCCAAACGAGATAATCGGCGTCTTTGCCCATGAAACTGGACACATCGTAGGTGGTCACCTTGTTCGTTTGCGTGACAGGCTTGAAAAGGCACAAATTCTGTCCGTATTGGGCTTGCTGGCCGGCATTGGTGCAGCAGCAGGTGGAAGCCCTCAGGCAGGTGCTGCGGTCGCATTGGGCAGTGGATCAGCCATTCAGCGCAACATACTCTCCTATCAGCGTGAAGAAGAAATGGCAGCTGACCGGACCGGGATTACGCTACTGAACAAAACCGGCCAATCCGGCAAAGGCATGCTGGTCACGTTCAAGAGACTGGGGCAAAATCCTTTGTTCAGCAGCGGACGGCTGGATCCTTATGCATTGAGTCACCCTCTTCCTCGCGAACGCGTTGCGCTACTGAAAACCGTCGCAGAATCAAGTCCCCACTTTAACAAGAAAGACTCGCCTGCCCTTCAGTTGCGCCATGATTTCGCCCGAGCTAAAATCGCTGCCTATGCAGGCGGCGCCAGCCTGGTTCGCAATGTCTTCAAGAAGAAACTGAATGGTCCTGCGGGAACATATGGCATTGCAATATCGCATTTCTTGTCCGGCAGTCCAAAAACCGGCCTCAAACTGATGAACCGGCTCATAAAACAATATCCCAACAATCCGTATTTCCACGAAATGATCGGTGAAATACATTTGAGGTCTGGTAATGCCGCACAAGCTGCAAAGGCATTTAAAAAAGCAATTTCCCTTGACCGCAAACAACATGGCCTTTTGCGTATCCAACTGGGCCATGCACTAATTGAGACAAACGACAAGCGCAATCTAGATGCGGCAATCAGAACGCTCAAGGAAGGCATAGCCAGGGATAAATTTTCAAGTCGTGGCTATGCTTACATGGCAAGGGCCTATTCCGCCAAAGGCAACCAGGTCATGGCAATCGCGGCAACTGCTGAACAGAAATTTCTCCAGGGAGACATTAAATCAGCCAAGCAATTCGCTGCGCGTGCTCAACCAAAATTGAAAAAGGGATCTCCGCAATGGCTTCGCTTGCAGGATATTCTTACATTTAAGCGGTCTTCATAAAGTTTTTAGGAACACCAAAAATATGAATTTCCTGTACAAAAACACACGATTCTTCACGATAGCTGCAGCATTGGCATCGTGTCTGATGTTTTCAAGCCTGGCTGCCCGCGCTGAAAACGATCTTTCAAAAGATGAGATCCAAAAGATCGTCCGGGAATACCTGCTGGAAAACCCGGAAATCCTGATCGAAGTTCAGAGCGCTCTTGAGCAAAAGCAGCAGGCAGAACTTGCTGTCACACAACAACAAACAATTCAGGAAAACTATGAAGCGATCTATGCTTCACCCTATCAGATTGTGTTCGGGAATCCGAACGCTTCAAAAACCATAGTGGAATTCTTCGACTACAATTGCGGTTTCTGCCAGCGTGCCTTGGCAGACATGCAACAGTTCATCGAGACAGACAAGGACGTGAAGTTTGTTCTCAAGGAGTTTCCGGTATTGGGTGAAGCCTCTATTGAAGCAAGTCAGGTCAGCCTCGCTTTTTCAAAAGTGATGCCGG
>JBCCYR010000168.1:0-6020 GCA_039189355.1 Pseudomonadota bacterium | reverse complement strand
GAGAAATTGGTTGAAGCAAACTCACCACCACTTTTTCCAAGTCCCGTAAAATCAAAGCGCAGCACCGCAATGCCGCGATCGGACAATGCAGAGGCTATTCGACGGGTGGCATGAAGGTCTTTGGAACAGGTAAAGCAATGGGCAAAGATTGCGCAGGATCTTACAGGTCCTTCTGGTAGGTCAAGCCTCGCAGACAGTTTCGCACCAAGGCTTCCATCAAAATCCAGTCTTTGTGTCGTAGCCATGCGTCAATCCTTTCGTCCAACTTTCCCAATTGATGGAACATTCAGCTGTCAATTGAAAGGGTAAAAGGTGACTTTTTGATCAGGCCGATTGACTACTTGGATTCATCCAGAATCTTCTCAAGCGCTGAGCGCTCTTCATCTGACAAGCGAACATCCTGTGAGGATATCGCCTTCTTGTTGCGGGCAACCATGAAAAGGACTGACCCTGCAAGAAGTAAAACCGCGAACGGGGCTATCCAGAGCACAAAAGTGCCGGCATTGAATCTCGGTTTCAAAAGCACAAACTCACCATAACGCGCTACCAGAAAGTCCAAGATCTCGTCATCGCTCAGTCCCTCCACAAGCTTTTCCCGAACCAGAACCCTGAGATCGCGTGCAAGTTGCGCATCGGAGTCGTCAATTGACTGATTCTGACAGACAAGACACCGTATTTCGACTGAAAGCGCGCGGGCGCGCTCTTCCAGAACAGGGTCTTCAAGCACTTCATCAGGATTGACGGCAAATGCATTGATTGCTGTCGAAACCAGAAGCGAAACAACAATCAGCAGCGATGTTGCAAGCTTACGCATTGGCCAGTTCCCGCTTGCGTCTTGAGGTGACAGGTGCGCCTACGCGTAGCCGTCTGTCTGTCAGCGAAAGAATACCACCAACTGACATTAGGATGGGACCAAGCCAGACCAGAATGACTTGCGATTTCCACCACGCCCTTACTACAGTTCGACCACCATCATCGGTATCGCCGACAGAGACATAAAGCTGGGAGAAGCCCAGCGTCTTGATTGAGGCTTCCGTGGTTGCAGAACCATGGGCAATGTAAAAGCGCTTGGCCGGTGCAAGTTTGTATTTTTCAACACCATCTTCGCGCACCGAAACGTTGAGTGTATCCTGAACAAAATTGTATTCCTGGTGGCGTGTTGCGCCTGCATGAACAATGGTAAAGCCAGCGATCTCAAGACTTTCACCTTCTTTCAGAGCGGCACCCTCTTCACTGCTGAAAGCTGTTGCACCAACAATACCAAGAACCATTACACCAACTCCGAAGTGCGCAAAGGCAGTGCCCCAGATTGATCTTGGCAGGCCACGCATTCTGGACCACGCTACGTTAAGAGGATTTTTGGCAAAACCTGCCCGGTCATAAACTTCGGCAAAAGCACCAAGCATTACCCAGACACCCAGTCCTGTAGCAAGTGCGGCAAGAACCGGCCCGTCACTGGTGAATGCAAGAACAAGGATGACTGCAAGCAGGGCAGAACCCGCAATGAAATACAGCCTTTGAAGTACAGGCAGCAGATCAGACCTTTTCCAGGACATTAATGGCCCAAGCGGAAGCGCAAGTAACAGCGGTACCATCAATGGTCCGAAGGTCAGATTGAAATAGGGAGGGCCAACCGAAATCTTTGAACCGTCAACAGCTTCCAGAAACAAGGGGTACAGGGTTCCAAGCAAAACGGTTGCACAAGAGACTGTCATGAAGAGGTTGTTGAAAACCAGTGCACCTTCTCTCGAGATTGGCTGGAACAGCCCCCCCTGCTGCAAAACACCCGCCCGTAGCGCAAAAAGCGCCAGTGACCCGCCAATAAAGAACAGCAGGATCATGAGAATGAAAACTCCCCTGGTCGGGTCTGTTGCAAAGCTATGCACGGAAGTCAGGACACCCGAGCGGACGATAAAAGTTCCCAGCAAGGAGAGCGAGAATGTGAGGATTGCGAGAAGTATCGTCCAGATTTTCAGCCCATCGCGCTTCTCCATAACGAGTGCTGAATGGATGAGTGCAGTTCCAACCAGCCAAGGCATAAAGGACGCATTTTCAACCGGATCCCAGAACCACCAACCGCCCCAGCCGAGTTCGTAATATGCCCAATAAGACCCCATTGCGATACCAGCGGTAAGAAATACCCAGGCCAGCAAAGCCCATGGCCGAACGTATCTTGCCCAGGCGCCATCAATCTTTCCGCTTATCAATGCAGCTACGGCGAATGAAAATGTTAGTGAGAAGCCTACATATCCGACATAAAGAAGTGGGGGATGAATGGCGAGCCCGATATCCTGCAGGATAGGATTGAGGTCCCGTCCTTCGGCCGGAACTTCCGCCAACCGTTCAAAAGGATTGGACGTGAAGATAATAAACAGCAGAAACGCAACCGTGACCCAGCCCTGAACACCAAGCACATTTGCCTTGAGTTGCATGGGAAGGTTTTTTGCAAATCCGGCGAGCAATGCCGAGAAGAGCGCCAAAATCAAAACCCAGAGCAGCATTGAACCTTCATGATTTCCCCATACGCCGGTGAACTTGTAAAGCAGCGGCTTGTCGGAATGCGAATTCTGCCAGACGTTCAAAATGCTGAAATCAGAAGTGACATAAGCGTGTGTGAGAGCTGCAAAGGAAAAGGCAAGCAACATAAAGGCCGTAAGAGCTGTGCTTGAACCAATCATCATCAATTGGGAATTGTTTTTCCATGCTCCAAACATCGGAACAACGGACTGGACAATTACCAGCGCCAGCGAAAGGATAAGAGCAAAGTGTCCAAGTTCGGCAATCATTGCGCTTCGCTCCCTTTCCAGACTTCCTTGTCTTTCAACACGCCTTCAAGTTCTTTCGGAATGTAATTCTCGTCGTGCTTGGCAAGTACATTTGAGGCTACGAAAATTCCCGCATTGTCTAGCTGTCCTTCGGCAATGACCCCCTGCCCTTCTCGGAAAAGGTCAGGCAGCAATCCATCGTAGGTTACGTTAATGCTGTTTTGCCCGTCGGTGACGGTAAATTCGACCACGGTATCCGTTTTCTTTACACTTTCGTCAGCGACCAGCCCTCCAAGCCTAAAGTTTTGACCCGGTTTCACCTTGGCATTTTCAATGACTTCTGTCGGATCATAAAAGAACACGATTTCGTCACGCAGTGCCGTTGTTACAAGCAATGCAGCAATCGCGATAACTGCACCGATGACTGCGATCCCTGCAAACCGTTTCTGCTTTCGTGTCATTGCGCTGATCCCACTGACGGAAATTCGGTTACCATTTTTTCCAGGCCGGTTATAAACTGTAAATCATCATTGAAGTAGGCCCTAGCTTTTTCAATTGCGCTTCTTGCTTCGTCCGGTCTTTCAAGAACCATATAGGACCGGACAAGACGTTCCCAACCTTCCCTGTCTTGCGGTTCATCTTCAAGCCGCTCTGCCAGACCGGAAACCATCTGATTTATCTGTTCACGTTGTTCCTCTGTGAACCCGGACGTCGGTCTTGATGCCGTTTCCAGTTGTCTCAAATGGTCTTGCACAACCTGAAGCCAAGGTTCAGTGCCTGATGATTTACCCATCATTGCCTGCCAGATGGCTCGAGCGTTTTCGGCATTGCCACGCTGAAACTCGCCAAGCGCAACAAAGTAGGCAGCCCTTGCATTTTCAGGTTGTTGCTGTTGAAGGCCCTGAAAAATTCCAAAAGCTTCGTCTTTGACTTCATTGTTGTGCTGAAGAACAAGCGCCTCACCCAGAGCCAGCAGAACCTCTGGTGTCTCGCCATCCAGTCGCAATACGTTGCGGAATGCGTTTGCAGCTTTTTCGAACTCGGCCAAGCGCATGTATACGGGTGCTACAACCCGCCATCCGCGCACATCATCTGGAGCTTCCACGAGGCGTTTTTCGGCCACCGCCAGGAGTTCGGGCAGCGAGGCCTGCGTCTGTGCAGGTTGAGTGTTTTCCTGTTTTGCCAGAATGGGATTTGCGGCTTCCGGTGAACCATAGGACGTGTAGAGAAAAAGAGAGAATACCGGCACAAAGATCATGGAGACCGCGATGAAAGCGAATGTACCAGAGGCCGACATTTGGGAGTCGGCGCTTTTGACGTGCGCTGTCTTCAGAAGTTTTCTGGCCTGCTCAGCTTTTGCTGCTTCGCGGGCCTCTTCATCAATCCGGCCCAGCTCAAAATCTGCGTCAATTTCAGAGATTCTTGCCCGGTAAAGCGACTTGTCCAGTTCACCGACTGCATTCCCGCCTGACTTAACACTGCGCCAAAGACCGCTGAAAGAGCAAACAACCGATATTGTTGCGATGGCAAGAATGAGGAACCATATTAACATGGCGATTACATAGCTCTAAAAACTGCCACTAAAAAGACTTGCGTAATGTAAATATTGACGCGGTTAAGGCACCAAACAATCACATAATCGTCAGATTTGTATCAACTCAAAGGTGTCCAGGTACCGTCTGCATTTCTGCAGGCTGTACCGGTTGCCTGCTGAGGTGAACCATCTATGAAAATTGTGTGTGTATAACGGCGGCAATTCTGAGAACCAACCTGATAGGTTTGCTGAGGGACAACCTGCCCATATGTACCATTGTTACCCTGCCACCTTACAGGCTGTCCTGGAGCGCCTCTTTCAAGTGCATTATACTCAGCTTGTAATGCTGATTGTCTGCTGCCTTGGTCCAGGCTCTGGCCAATACTGCCACCGATTATGCCACCGGCAAGTGCGCCAAGTGCTGTCGCGGCAATCCGCCCGGAACCGCCGCCAAACTGGTTGCCGATCACGCCTCCGGCGACTGCACCGGTTACACGGCCAATATTCTCATTGCTTGCAGAGCAACCCGCCACAACAAGTGTTGCAATCAAAACTCCGACAGAAAAACATCTTGTTTGATGTGTCATTGGCCCGCCACCTTTCATCATTGTTGATGACAAAGTAAGCCTGAAATTGTCTAAATTTTGATAATCCGGAAATTTATTGTCCGCCCGGTAAGATAATTGAAGCTTTCAAGCCACCCATTTCTGACCGCGAGAGATAAAAATCACCTGCATATTCGTCAACAATATCGTTTACGATAGACAGTCCAAGACCCCAGCCTGACTTACCTTCATCCACACGCCCACCACGGTGCATGGCTTTTTCAATCTGCTCGTCCGACATGCCGGAACCGTCATCTTCCACGTCCACGGTAACTTTCGCACCATTGAGCCATGTAGAGACTTTCACCTGTGATTCAGCATATTTTGTTGCGTTCTCTATCAGGTTTCCGAAAATTTCCTGAAGGTCATGCTTTTCACCTTCAAAATACACGTCGGCCCCGGTGTTCATGTCAATTGAGATCTCTGTATTGGGGCTAAGTTTTGAAACCACGGAAACCAGTTTTTCCAACTCATCATTCAATGGCGTTTTTGCAATTGCCGTGGAACTTCTTGCCGAGATCCTTGCCCGGTCCAGATAAACCTGCACCTGCTGCCGCATGGTATCGGCCTGTTCCTGGAACAGCTCACGTTTTGCAGGCGGCAGTGAAGAAATTTCATTTTGCATGATTGCAAGTGGGGTCTTGAGTGAGTGGGCAAGGTTTCCAACCTGTGTACGGGCTCTTTCAACAATTGTGTTGTTTGATTCAATCAATGCATTGGTTTCATCAATGAATGGCTGGATTTCATCCGGATAGCTGCCATCAATCTGTTTGGCATCTCCACTACGGACTTTCGTCAAAGTGCGTGTTGCCTTGGAAACGGGCCGGAGCCCGAACCGCACCAGTTGAGACATTGCGAGGACCATTGAAAATGCAAACATCGAGAGCGTAACAAACAACCTTTGGCTGAATTCAGAAATCTCGGTCTCAAGAGAACTCTTGTTCGCGGTAATCTTGAAACTGAATAAATCGCTACCTTCTCCCAAAAAGACCTGCGCCTCGAGACCAGAAAGAATCTGGCCGTTTTCTTCTTCCATTTCAAAAACTCGCTGGAAGGTTTCATCGAAATCACTTGAAGCAGGTATCTCGATTGCCCTGTCTGAAAGAGAAATACTGG
>JBCCYR010000167.1:0-6045 GCA_039189355.1 Pseudomonadota bacterium | reverse complement strand
AGCCGTTTTGAACCTGCACAAACGCACGGCTATGCCCGCCAAGGGAATCGATCATGTGCGGCGCGGTTTCCCGCACCTCCATAATGTCATTCACGCGGACTTTTTCCGTATCGTTCACGCCAAAGTCCGGCAAAGCCCGGTAGCTCTGGGCATGCAGTTTTTCCTCATTACCGATCACAAGGTCGACTTCATCCATCGCCCCAAACGTTTCAGCTTCCGTCTGTGCCGCGCAGCCTGAGACAATAATTCGGGCATCAGGATTTTCACGGCGTGCACGACGGATCGCCTGTTTGGCCTGTCGCACTGCTTCTCCGGTAACCGCACAGGTATTTACAAGAACAGCACCATCCTTGAGCGCCTGCAGTCCGGCTTCTTTTGCCTTGTTCAGCATGACTTCCGACTCAAATGCATTGAGACGGCAGCCAAAAGTAAGCACTTTAAGCTGATCATCACCGGATTGATCTTCAATATCCATCAGTCATTCTCGCGAATGAATTCGCCGGTTGCAGGGTCCAGTTTGCCCTGGAATTCATATTCAACCGGACCTGTCATCAAAATGCGGCCCCGCTCCGTCCATTCGATTTCCAGATCACCACCCGGAAGCGTGACGGTCGCTTTTCGGTCTGTCAGGTCTTTGCGTACAGCGCAGACAAGTGCGGCACAGGCTGCCGAGCCACAGGCTTGCGTCAGACCGGCGCCCCGTTCCCAAGTTCGCAGGATGATGTGATCACGCGCCGGCGCATTGGCAATCGAAATGTTTGCGCGATCCGGAAAGACCGGATGATATTCCAGCAGGGAACCGAACTTGTCCAGCTCATACGACCAGACATCCTCCGGTGCCCAGAACACACAATGCGGGTTACCGATATTAGCGACGCTGGGAGTGTGCAGAACCGGATCGTCAATCGGCCCTACCTGCAGTTCAATCCCGGTTGTGTCTGCAAACTCTTCTTCGAGCGGTATGTCTTCCCAGTCGAACTTCGGAACGCCCATATCCACGGTAATGTTTGAATCATCCGAATAAGTGGCATTCAAAAGTCCGGGTGTTGTCCTGAACAGCCAGTGTTCTTTTGCCTCTTCCCCGTGGAGCCAGGAAACCACGCAACGGGTACCGTTGCCACATGCTTCTGCCTCGCTGCCATCGGAATTCAGAATGCGGATTGAAGCATCGATATCCGGACTGCCGGATTTGTGCACTTCCATGATCTGGTCGAACTTGGTTTCCGGTTGCCGGTCGAGCGCGACCGCAGCATCCGGTGAAATTTTCAGCTCGAGCGAACGCATGTCGGCAACGATAATCTCATTGCCAAGGCCGTTCATTTTCCAGAAAGGGACGTTCAACTCGCTCATGCAGCCTCAAATAGGCGTGTTGGCGTAAAAATGCAAAAGGAAAGCTGGCAGAAGATTAAGTTGAATCCCAGACCTCACCCGGCCGAAGAGCAACAAACCCGGAATCATCGAGGCCATGTTCCTTTCTGGCTTCCACCAAAGCTTCCAGGGGTGCTTCAATTGCCTCATTGGTAAGCTGAAACGTTCCCCAATGATGCCCGATGGATGTTTTTGCCTGAATGAGTTTGTGCCCCTGAGCCGCCTCATCCGGGTTCTGGTGCTGGCCTTTCATGAACCATCGCGGTTCATAAGCGCCTATTGGCACTATCGCCAAATCGACAGGCCCGTGTTTTTCATAAAGCGCCTTGTAGTTGATGCCGTCATGAAATCCGGTATCACCAACATGATAAATCTTGCCTGCAGTTGTTTCCAAAACGAAAGCGGCCCACAAGGCCATGCGGCGGTCCTTGGCACCGCGTGCTGACCAGTGATGGCAGGGCTCGAAATGGATTTTCACTCCGTCCGCAAGATCAAATACATCACCCCAATCTCCGCAGATGAATTTGGCCTCGGGAGCTTTTGACCGGACAAACGTGTCATTGCCAAGCGGACAGACGATTGTTGCGTTGTGTTCCTCACTCAGGCGTTTGAGACTCGCCAGATCAAGGTGGTCATAGTGATTGTGCGACAACAGTACATAATCAATCGGCGGCAAGTCCCCGAAGTTGACACCCGGCGGATTGACCCGTTTCGGTCCGGCAAACTGGACCGGACTTGCCCGATCAACGAATACCGGGTCTGTAATGAAGTTCAGTCCGGCAGTCTGGATGAGCAAGGTTGCATGACCAACCATCGTCACCCTTGTCCCGTTGCCCGAAACCCGCTCATCAGGTTTCGCACCGTGAAACTGGCTTGGATACTCCGCAGGCCACTTTGCACGGCCGCCGCTCAACTGCCATTTCAGAAGGTCTGAAAAGCGGCGTGGTGGCGTTCCTTCCGGGTTGAAGAAAATCTTTCCGTCAAAGTGATCCGACTTCGGTCCTTTATAATAGAAATTTTCCGGGTCATAAGCCGAGTAGGCTGCACCACTGCCAAACAGGCCCAACCCGCCAAGTCCGAGCCATTTCAAAAACTTGCGTCTTGTCATCCAGAAAATTCCTTTTGGGAGGATTTAGGGAGACGGGGAAAAATTGCAATCAGAAAGGCAGAACGCATGCTTTCAAACTCCATGCAGACACATTCAGCCTTTGGCAGTGCCTTTTTCCTCTTTTCGACGCTGGCTTGCACGCAGACGCGCCACCTTTTGAAGATCAGCAGCTTCATCGTGTTCATCAACAATCTCACTTCCAAGCAACGTCTCAAGAACATCTTCCATGGTTACAAGTCCTGCTGTCCCGCCATATTCATCTTCCACCAGGGCAATATGTGCGTCACGGTCCATGAGAATATCAAGAAGCGTATCCAGATCTGTATCTTCAGAAACCCGTGGCATCTCACGGATGAACTCTGCCACTTTCCGCTTTTTCTGATTGTTCAGGGCAGCCACCAGCAATTCGCGGGTGAGTACAAACCCTGATACTTCATCGATGCTCTCTCCGGTCACCAACAATCGTGAAAAGGGAAACGTTTCCCGTCCCGCAACCGCAGAGCCAACGGTCGTATCTGCAGGTACGTGTTCAATGACAGTCCGTGGCGTCATGACTTCGCTTGCGGCGATTTGGGGTAACTGGAAGAGATTGGCAACCACGCGTGTTTCGTCTTCTTCTACAACACCCATACGCTGCCCGGCATTTGTAAGAGCCGTGATCTCTTCCCGGGAAACCTCTGATTCTGCCTTGCCACTTGTCAAAACGCGTGTGATCGCCTGGCTCATCCATACCAGGGGCAACTGTGCAATAATCAGCCAAGGCAACACACGGACCGTAAACGGCGCCAACGCCCGCCAATAGGTCGCCCCCAAAGTCTTGGGAACAATTTCTGAAAGGACAAGGATGCCGAGCGTCAGAACAGCCGAAAATATGCCTACTCCGGTATCATCAAACACAACCGCAGCCTGGGCTCCGGCTCCGGTAGCGCCCACCGTATGCGCAATCGTATTCAGCGACAGAATGGCAGCCAGCGGGCGCTCAATGTCAGCACGAAGTTTTCTGAGTTTTTCCGCCAAGCCTGGCCGCTCTTCTTCCACCGCTTCCACAAAAGAAGGTGTTATCGACAAAAGTACTGCTTCAAGGATGGAACAGAGAAAGGAAACGCCAATTGCAAGTACGACGAATAAAATCAGAAGTGTCATGAAGGAGCCTTTGATTCATTTTCACGCTCTTGGATAATATAGTTTTGGCTTGGCTTCCACCAACAAAACAGGCCGATGAATTTCTGCTTCCCTTGACATTCTCTGCGTTTCCCTGTTTATGCGCATCATCTCAAACAAGAGACCATTGCTAAATCGTCAGACGGGACCCGAAAAGGTATAAAGAGATCCCCGAGACAAACATCCGGCAGCGCGGTGCGCCCCCGGATGCTCTTTTGGTTTGGGTTTTGCTTGAGATAAAGTCTACCTACATGTGTTAAACTATGTAGGTAACCCAAGGTCTTTCCTTTCGAGTGCCAAGCGAGAAAGATCAGAAAGCCCGCAAAAAGAGATTAAACATGTTTGAATCTTTATCGGATCGCCTCAGCGGCATTTTTGAAGGGCTTACCAAACGCGGTGCGCTCTCGGAAAAGGATGTGTCTGCTGCGCTGCGCGAAATCCGCCGCGCATTGATTGAAGCAGACGTGGCACTCGAAGTCGTACGTGACTTTACCGAAAAGGTTCGTGAAAAAGCGGTTGGTGCGGAAGTTGTCAAATCCGTGACGCCTGGCCAGATGGTCGTCAAGATAGTCCATGATGAACTCGTGGAGATGCTGGGCTCGGATGCCGATCCGATCTCGCTTGCCGCAACACCGCCGGTCACCGTCATGATGGTTGGTCTCCAGGGTTCGGGTAAGACAACCACCACCGCAAAGATCGCCAAACGCCTCTCGGAGAAGCAGAAGAAGAAAGTGCTGATGGCATCGCTCGATGTGAAGCGGCCTGCAGCACAGGAACAATTGCGCCAGCTTGGTGAACAGACAGGCATCGACACACTGCCGATTATCGAAGGCCAGACCCCGGTTGAGATCGCAGCGCGGTCCGAACAGGCAGCAAAGCTTGGCGGGTATGACGTAGTGATTCTGGATACGGCAGGCCGTACCCATATTGACGAACCGCTCATGGTGGAAATGGCGGACATCAAGGCCGCCGGAAACCCGCATGAAATTCTGCTTGTTGTTGATTCACTGACCGGTCAGGACGCCGTAAATCTTGCCCAGAATTTCGACGAGCGCGTCGGAATTACCGGTCTTGTTCTTACCCGGATTGATGGCGACGGCCGTGGCGGTGCAGCCCTTTCCATGCGTGCAGTTACCGGCAAGCCGATCAAGCTGATCGGTACAGGTGAAAAGATCGATGCACTCGAAGATTTCCATCCCGGACGCATAGCCGACCGCATTCTTGGCATGGGCGATGTCGTTTCGCTCGTGGAGAAAGCAGCAGAAACCATCGACCAGGAAAAAGCCGAGGCGATGGCCAAGCGCATGCAGAAAGGTGAGTTCGACCTGAACGACCTTTCCGAACAACTGTCCCAGATGCAGAAGCTTGGCGGTATGGGCAGTATCATGGGCATGCTGCCAGGCATCGGCAAAATGAAAAAGCAGATCGACGCTGCAGGCATGGACGACTCGATCTTCAAGCGCCAGCAGGCAATTATTTCCTCAATGACCCGCAAGGAGCGCAAGGCACCCAAACTGCTAAACGCAAGCCGCAAAAAACGCATTGCCGCAGGCTCCGGGTCATCCGTGCAGGAAGTGAACCAGCTTCTCAAGATGCACCGCCAGATGGGCGACATGATGCGCAAGATGACCAAGATGGGCGGCAAGAAGGGTCTTATGGGCGGTCTTGGCGGCATGATGGGCGGTGGCCTCGGAAAAATGATGGGTGGCGGCAGCGGCGGCCTTCCCGGACTGCCGGGCGGAATGCCCGGAGGGATGGGTGGCATGCCAGGCGGCGCGATGCCGGACCTTTCAAAAATGAGCCCGCAGGAAATCCAGAAAATGGCCAGTGAAATGGGCATAAAGGTACCGGGTGGTGGAAAGTTCGGGGGCAAGAAGCGATGAGTTCAGCACTGGCTACAATCGAGACAGAACGCCTGATTCTGCGCCGCTGGAGAGAAAGTGATCTCGCTGACCTTACAGAAGTTTACGCCTGCAACGAGCATGCGCGTTTCGTTGGAGGAGGCAAGGAACCCTGGGCTGTCTGGCGTGACATGGCACTATACGAAGGCCATTTCACTTTGCGCGGATATTCGCTTTTTGCGCTGGAAGAAAAAACAACCGGAGAGACACTTGGCTGGGCCGGGCCTTGGTATCCGGAAGGGTTTCCCGAACCAGAAATCGGGTATGCACTCAAACCATCCGCAACGGGCAAGGGTTTCGCAAAGGAAGCGGTTATCAGATGTCTTGCGTATGTTTATGAAACGATTGGCTGGAAAACCGCTATCAGTGCGATCGATCCAGACAATAAAGCTTCGCAGGCAGTGGCCAAAAGCGTTGGTGCGGTGCAGGAAAGCGAACCAGTGAAAATTTGCGGATGCAATGTCTATCTTTGGCGTCATCTTTCACCCAACGAATTCCGGGAACGTT
>JBCCYR010000166.1:0-6126 GCA_039189355.1 Pseudomonadota bacterium | reverse complement strand
CCGGTTTCTACCTTGAATGCAGAATGGCCATACCATGTGATCTTCATTGACTTTCACTCCTTCAGACAGTAATGAGACGTTTTATTTCCAGAGTGATTAAATCAAAGCGTGGAACAGCAAACAACCGATATTACCGATTTGGCTTCACTTCATGAGCCCGGTCACAAGCTTATGGGGCTTGATCTCGGAACCAAGACTATCGGCATTGCCTTTTCTGATATCAGGCTTTCAATTGCCACTGCCCGGAAAACACTGGTGCGTAGCAAATTCACCAAGGACGCACAGACTCTGATTGATCTTGCGCATAGCGAGGGTGTGTTCGCCATCATTTTGGGACTGCCGCTGAACATGGATGGGTCAGAAGGTCCCCGCGCGCAATCAACCCGGGCATTCGCACGCAATCTTGCAAACCTGACCGATCTGCCAATCTTCTTTCAGGATGAACGTCTTTCCACCCACGCCGCAGAAGAAGCGATGCTTGAAGCGGACGTATCGAGGAAAAAGCGGAGCGAGAAAATAGATGCCGTTGCTGCAGCAATCATTCTGCAGGGCGCACTGGACCGTATACGACAGGCTTGATGGCTTCCCGCTTGTTTAAAACGAGTGGCTCATAGATTTTCTGCACATATTCACGCTGTTCTTCCGCCAGCCCTGTCTTTTCCTTGATCCAGTTGATGGTTTGCGGGAGCCAGTGTTTGTACCAGCGCAGAGCTGCAACGGCCAAAATTATAAGCGTATCGACAAAAAACACCCAGGCAATCCAACCGGGTATGTCCTCTGCAGGAAGCCCCAAAATGTTGCTGTAAATATTGAAAACGAGGTCGTGAAACTGCCGCTCAAGGAAAAAGAAGCCAAAATGCATGTTATTGGCGCTCAAGCCGTACCATCCCCAGAAGAGGATGAGGGGTATCGCCCATAATATCAAAATAGCACGCATGTATGACCTCGTTAGAGATTTTAACATGCACGATTAAAACACCACCAACAACGTAAACCATTTGTTAGGGTTAAGAGGTATGGTTAATTTGCACGGTTAAATGCCGGATAGTCCTTTTCAATAATCCGCCGCGCATTGTAGCGGTTGTCAAGCATACCGTATGTACTGCGCCAAAGCCCCCCCAACCTGGTTTCGGTAAAGGCATCTGCCGTCTCCCCTGCCCCCAACCGTTTCAGTTCTGCAGCAGCTGCGGTATAGGCAAGTTGTTCAACGAGAATGCGGGCACCACCCTCATCTTCCTGTGCCATGCGGCCAGCAGAACGCAGGACATCAATCAACTTGCCGGAATTTTCTACACCCAGATCGTTTTGCAAGCCCTCAAGCACGGTATCCAGAACCTCGGAGCTTTTCGAAAGAACGCGCAACACATCAAGACACATTATATTGCCAGCTCCTTCCCATATCGCATCAAGCGGCGCTTCACGGTAATTGCGAGCGAGACTGTAGTCCTCAATATATCCGTTCCCGCCGAGACACTCCATGGCCTCGTAGACGAGGGACGGTGCCAGCTTGCATACCCAGTATTTGATGACCGGGGTCATGAGACGGGCATAAGCCGCTTCTGAAGGATTGGCTGCTGCACGGTCAAACGCAGACGCCAACCTGAATGACAGCGCAGTGGCAGCCGATACATCCAGAACCATGTCAGCAAGAACCCGTTCCATGAGTGGCTGGTCAATCAACTGCTTGCCGAATGTGGAACGGTGGCGGCAGTGATGCACCGCCTGCGCAAGCGATGTCCGCATGAGACCGGCAGAAGCAACTGCACAATCAAGTCGCGTAAAACTGACCATATCCATGATTGCCTGTATGCCCTTGCCAGGCTCTCCAATCAAAATGCCAAGGCTGTCGCGGAATTCCACCTCACTGGACGCATTGGACTTGTTGCCCAGTTTTCTTTTCAGCCTGCGGAATTCCAGTCCATTTGACTTTCCGTCATCCAGAATGCGGGGCAGCATGAAACATCCAAGTCCTCCCTGCATCTGCGCAAGCACCAGAAATGCATCACACATGGGTGCAGACATGAACCACTTCTCACCAGTTACCTTCCAGACACCATTGCCGAGCGGCTCTGCCTGAGTGGTGTTGGCCCGCACGTCAGAGCCACCCTGACGCTCAGTCATGCCCATGCCGATGGTAACCCCAATTTTCTTGTCGACAGGTTTGTGGGACGGATCATATTTTCCAGAGAGTATTTTGGGCAACCACTCGTTCAACACGCTTGAATTGTTGTTCAGCGTAGCGACACTGGCATTGGTCATTATGAGAGGGCACAAGTGCCCCATTTCCACTCCGGCAGTCATGTAAACACGTGCGGCACGCGCAACATTGCGCCCGCCGGCCTCATCATTTCCATCTTGCCAGATTGAATTGTGCAAACCGGATTCAACACCGCGGCGCATCAGGGCATGCCATGCAGGGTGAAACTCGACACGGTCCAGCCGGTTACCCCTTGGATCGTGGGTAAAAAGTTCCGGTTCGTTCTGATTTGCAAGAACGCCAAGATTAAGCGTTTCGGCATTGCCAGCCCAGGTTCCCAGCTTTGCAAGGCCGTTTCTTACAGAGTCTTTCAACGTAAGCGTCAAAAGGCCAAGTAATGGATCATCCGTATATGCATTAAAGCCTGAATATTCTGGTGACTGATTCATGTCAGGCATAATGCTTTGATTTCGGCAGCTTACCGATTCCCGGGTTCATCGTGTTGGTAGGGTCAAGCTTTTTGTAAAAAGATGCAAGGTCTTGTTTGGCGCAATACAGATGACCGACATTGTGCTCTGCAGGATATTCCGCACCGCGTTCGTCGAGTATTTCCAGCATCGCAGCCTTTAAGCCCTTAACATCCACTCCCTTTTTCACGATGTAATCCTGGTGGAGAACATGACACATGAAATGGCCATAGTAGAGTTTGTGAACAATCTGGTCTTCCAGCTCCTGCGGCAGTTTTTCAAGCCAGTCCTTATCATTTCGTCTCAGCGCAATATCAAGCGCCAGAATATCTTCGACTTCTTTTGAGTGAATCGCTTGGTAGCGCACCGCAGCACCTGCCGCCGCAAACCTGTGCAGCATGGCAAGCTTTGCCTCCCGCTTGTCACACGCGAAATAAGCGCCTTCATGCTTTGTAAAAAATTCTTCCAGAAAACCGCTCGCCTCATCAATGCCTGCGTTGGACATGTTGAGGATCAAGTGATGCTCATAATGATCCCGGAACTGAAGCATGCGTTTTGGCAGGATGTTAGGCCAAATCCGGGCGCCGAACTGCATGATCCGGTCACTGAGATTATCGGGAAGAAACGGTAGTTTGCGTATCCGCGCATCGAATTTGCCTTTCCAGGCAAACAGCGTTGGAAGGAACTGCGTTCCCATATAGTGGATGGCAAGCAAGGTATCCTTGCCGTAATCACGCGCAATATCAAAGATTTCCCGTTGCATGTATTCTGCAGATACAGGCAGGTTTTCGAAATTTGCAAGAATATGCCTTCGCAGTTCTGTCAAGACATCCGGATCATTCGTTCCGATATAGAAAACCTGCTCTTCATCATTCAGCGGGTAGGTATCCAGCCGAACGGCAAAGACAGCAAGCTTGCCTGCACATCCACTTGCTTCATAAAGCCTGCGTTTATCCGCATTGAAGCGTGCGGGCGTGTCCTCATCAACATCACGGACCCGTTGCACGTAATCGGTATCAGATGCTTTTTTGTTCGTTTCTTCAAAATCGGTTTCGGCAAACTCGCCCCGCTCCACGCGATTTAGAATCTCTTCAGGCGTATCACCGAGATTTATGCCAAGATGGTTCACAAGCTCGAGCCTGCCATCAGCGGTTATCTGCGCATACAACGCCAATTCTGTGTAGGAAGGCCCACGCTCGACCAGCGCACCACCAGAATTGTTGCATACCCCGCCCACAATGGACGCGCCGATGCAGGAGGATCCGATCACTGAATGCGGCTGACGGTTAAGGGGTTTGAGCAGTTTCTCGAGCGAGAAGAGAGTTGCGCCCGCACAGGCAACGATTTGTTCTGCATTTTTTACAGGGTGGATTTTGTCAATCGCCAGTGTGCTGATGATTATGCAGTCGCGATCATAGGTTCCATTCGGCGTTGACCCTTCGGTCAGGCCGGTATTTGCCGCCTGCATGATAACAATCTTGTCTGCTTCAACACACAGTTTGAGTGCCTTCCAGTAATCAACAAGAGACAGGGGCGTTAAAACGGCCAGCGCTTCACCAGAACCTGAGCGGAAGCCCCGACAGAAACGCTCTGTTTGTTTCTCGTCTGTCAGCACGTTTCCTGAGCCAATTGAATGGCCAAGTTTTTCAATAAGTTCCTGATTGGTCATGCCACCTTTATGAACGGCTGCATATTTGATTTCAACCAGCAGAAATACTGATCAATGGATCACGGGCAATCCCGTGATCCTGCCGGTTATGAGTATTAGCTGGAAGGCAGCAACACTTTATCGATTACATGAATAATACCGTTGTCAGCCTGAATGTCGGCTTGGATGACCTTGGCATTGTCAACGCGAACCTTGCCGAAACGCTTGCGCACCTTGATGGTTGTATCACCGCTTTTCTTCAAGGTTCCGATTTCGGCAGATTTGATCTTGGCGGCAGATGAAGGCACACGGGCAGGCACGACATGATACTTGAGGATTGCCGCAAGTTGGTGGCGGTTTTCAGGTTTCAGAAGGTTTTCGACAGTTCCTGCCGGAAGCTTTGCAAATGCTTCATCGGTTGGAGCAAAAACGGTAATGCCGTCTGTGTGACCAAGAGCACCTGCAAGACCCGCAGCTTTTGCAGCCGCAAGAAGCGTATTGAACTGGCCAGTTGATGCAGCTGTCTGAACAATGTTTGCGGCACCTGCTGTTGTGGACATGGCGAGTGCAAGCGCACCTGCAATTACAAATTTTTTCATGATTAAACTCCCTAATCAGTATTGTTTTGTTGTCTTGGGAAGACATGATTAGGAACGCTGGACCCGTGAAAAGGTTTCAGAAAAAATTCAATAGACCTGAAATCACAAGATTCCTTGCCAGTCAGCTTGCACTTTCAATCATACGCCCCTATAGCAATGACTTTGATGGCAAACGGAATTTCAACCTCCCCCAAAATCTTCAGTCAGCGTCATTTGCTGGGGATTGCCGATCTTTCTCCGCAGGAAATACAATATCTTCTAGATCAGGCAAACGAGGCGGTATCCGTTTCAAGGCAGCTTGAAAAAAAGAAAAACGTTCTGCGTGGCCGGACACAGATAAACCTGTTTTTCGAAGCCTCCACCCGTACCCAATCATCGTTTGAACTCGCTGGAAAACGCCTGGGCGCAGACGTAATGAATATGTCTGTCGGATCATCCTCCGTCAAAAAGGGTGAGACACTGATCGACACCGCAATGACCCTGAATGCAATGCAACCGGATTTGCTGGTTGTGCGGCATCAATCCGCAGGTGCCGTGGAACTTTTGGCCAACAAGGTCGGATGTTCTGTCATCAATGCCGGCGATGGCGCACACGAACATCCAACACAAGCATTGCTTGATGCCCTGACCATACAGCGCAACAAGGGAAGCATTGCAGGACTTATCGTAACAATCTGTGGTGACATTCTGCACAGCCGGGTTGCCCGCTCGAACATCATTCTGCTGAACGCTTTGGGCGCCCGTGTACGTGTGGTTGCACCGTCAACACTGTTACCGTCAGGGGTCGAGCGGCTTGGTGTCGAAGTTTTCAGATCAATGAAAGACGGGCTTGAGAACGCAGATATCGTCATGATGTTGCGCGTCCAGCGTGAGCGAATGGCAGGCGCGCTTGTTCCGTCCGTAAGGGAATATTTCCGCTACTATGGTCTTGATGCAGAAAAGCTCGCATACGCAAAACCTGATGCTTTGGTAATGCATCCGGGGCCCATGAACCGTGGTGTAGAGATATCTTCCGACGTTGCTGACGGACCTCAAAGCGTGATCGAAACACAGGTTGAAATGGGTGTGGCAATCCGCATGGCTATCATTGAAGCCCTGATCGAGAATGGAGGCACCAATGTCTAATGGTTTGCTTCTGATCAAGGGAGGCCATGTTGTAGACCCCTCGCAGGCCATGGATGAAGTCTGTGATATTCTCATCAGCGACGGGAAAAT
>JBCCYR010000165.1:0-6171 GCA_039189355.1 Pseudomonadota bacterium | reverse complement strand
GGGAATGATTGGTGCCGATGGAGCAGGCGCTGCAGCTGAAACAACACCGGAAGCAGAACCGGTGCCTGCGGCCAATACGGCTGGTTCGGGCAATATTGTTGAAATCCCTGTGCCAAGCGCAGGCGAATCTGTGACCGAGGCCGGGGTTGGCGAATGGCTCAAGAAAGTTGGCGATGCAATCGCGCTGGACGAACCACTGGTTGAACTTGAAACGGACAAGGCTGCGCAGGAAGTCATGTCTCCGGTCGCAGGCAAGCTTGTTGAAATTATAGCCCAGACCGGAGATACGGTTGAGGTCGGCGCGGTTCTTGCAAAGATCGAAGAAGGAGCAGAAGCCGCTTCAGAGGCTGCACCCGCACCAGCTGCTGCACCTCAACCATCGTCCACGTCCATGCCTCCTGCACCTTCCGCGCAAAAGATGATGGCGGAAAAGGGCATTGATGCATCCGCTGTCGAGGGCAGCGGCAAACGTGGTCAAGTTCTCAAAGAGGACGTGATGAAAGCCGCTTCTGCATCAGCGGCACCTGCTCCTGTGGCGGCACGGGCACCTTCACCGGCGGATGATGCATCCCGGGAAGAGCGGGTGCGCATGACACGCCTGCGCCAAACCATTGCCCGCCGTCTGAAAGACGCACAAAACACGGCAGCCATGCTCACCACATTCAATGAAGTGGACATGACCGCTGTCATGGAGATGCGCAAGAAATACAAGGACTTGTTTGAGAAAAAGCATGGCGTAAAACTGGGTTTCATGGGTTTCTTCACCAAGGCAGTCTGTCATGCGTTGGAAGAAATCCCTGCAGTGAATGCCGAAATTGACGGCACCGACATTGTTTACAAACACTTCTGCCACATCGGCGTTGCTGTGGGCACGGAAAAGGGTCTTGTTGTTCCTGTTGTCCGTGACGCCGACCAGATGACAATTGCCGAAGTCGAAAAGGAAATCGGCCGCCTCGGACGAAAAGCCCGGGATGGCGATCTGTCCATGGCAGACATGCAGGGTGGCACCTTCACGATTTCAAATGGCGGTGTTTATGGATCGCTGATGTCAACGCCGATCCTTAACGCACCACAGTCAGGCATTCTGGGCATGCACAAGATTGACCAGCGCCCAATGGTTGTGAACGGGGAAATTGTAATCCGCCCGATGATGTATCTGGCATTGTCCTATGATCACCGGATCGTGGATGGAAAGGAAGCTGTCACGTTCCTGGTTCGCGTAAAGGAAAGCCTTGAAGACCCTGAACGTCTCGTCCTTGATCTTTAACGGATGAAGATAACTTGAAATAACAGTTGGGAGAAATTTCATGTCCCTCGAACTTCAATATCTGGTCTTTGCTGTATTCCTTGTCCTGATACAGATGGTTTTGCAGGCACTTGCAGGATTTATGGCAAACGGTGTTATGGGCCTCGTTGGATCGCGCGACGATGAAGTCTTAACCACAGGTGTTGGCGGTCGCTTTGAACGCGCCTATTACAACATGCTGGAGACATTTCCAGTCTTTGCAACACTCGTTCTGATCATTGAAGTTGCGGTCGCCAATGAGTTGATGGACAGAAGCACAACCAGTGTTCTTGCGGTTCAACTCTACTTCTGGGCACGGGTTGCTTATATTCCACTTTATATCATCGGCATCCCGTTTTTGCGGACTATTGCCTGGCTTGCTTCCATGATCGGCATTGTGATGTTGGCATGGCCACTTCTGCAACAGATAACCTGAGCGTAAAATGTCTGACGTATGTATTGTAACTGGAGGTAGCCGCGGGATTGGTGCTGCATGTGCAAAGCAGGCAGCGGCAGCGGGATACCATGTCTGCCTTTCATTCATATCAAATGCTGATGCCGCCGCTAGCATTGTCAGGGAAATCGAGACAAGCGGCGGCACGGCAACTGCCGTGCAGGGCGATGTGGCAGAAGAAGCAGATATTCTGAAACTCTTCTCGGCCGCTGACGAAATGGGACAACTTACGGCACTAATCAACAATGCGGGCAAGGTCGACATGACCGAACGCGTGGAGAACTATACAGTTGAACGTCTTCAGCGCATGTATTCAGTGAATGTAATCGGCAGCATTCTTTGTGCACGGGAAGCCGTCAAACGCATGTCGACCAGCCATGGCGGCAAGGGTGGGGCAATTGTCAACCTTAGCTCCGCTGCCGCCTATCTTGGTTCACCAAACCAGTATGTGGATTATGCTTCTTCAAAGGCTGCGATTGATACGTTCACAAAAGGTCTTGCGCTGGAAGTCGCAAATGAAGGCATCCGTGTGAATGCTGTAAGGCCGGGATTGATTTACACCGACTTGCATGAATCAGGCGCTGAACCGGGCCGGGTTGAGAAACTCGAGCACATGGTGCCTATGAAACGCGGAGGCAGCGCAGATGAAATAGCCAGTGCTGTAATTTGGCTGTTAAGTGATGGTGCTTCCTATGTGACAGGGGACTGCCTAAATGTTACAGGCGGACGATAACGGAGAAGAGAAATGGCTGACCAATATGATGTTGTAGTAATAGGCTCCGGCCCTGGCGGTTATGTCTGCGCGATAAAGTCAGCACAACTGGGTCTTAAAACTGCGATCGTGGAGAAAAGTCCGACACTTGGCGGCACTTGCCTGAACGTCGGCTGCATTCCTTCAAAGGCATTGTTGCACGCTTCAGAGATGTTCGAAGAAGCCGGACACGGGTTTGCGACACTTGGCATCAAGGTCAACAAGCCCAAGCTGGATTTGCCGGCCATGATGGGTCACAAGGATGGTGTGGTCAAGGCGAACGTGGATGGCGTTGCTTACCTTATGAAAAAGAACAAGATTGATGTTCATTTCGGTACCGGAAGTATTCCTGCTGCGGATAAGGTTTCAGTTACTGATGAAAAGGGCGGCACAACAGAGCTGGCTACAAAAAATATTGTTATCGCAACCGGCTCCGACATCGCCGGCATTCCTGGGGTTGATGTAGATATTGACGAAAAGGCCATTGTATCTTCAACCGGAGCGCTTGAACTTTCCTCCGTTCCGAAAAAAATGCTGGTTGTCGGCGGTGGTGTCATCGGACTGGAACTGGGGTCTGTCTGGAACCGGCTTGGGTCGGAAGTTACCGTGGTTGAATTTCTCGACACCATTCTCGGTGGCATGGATAATGATGTAGCCAAGCAGTTTCAGAAAATGCTCGAAAAACAAGGCATGAACTTTCATCTTTCATCCAAAGTCACTGGCGTTGAGAAAAAGGGCAAAGGTGGTTCAGTCACTTTCGAACCTGTTGCAGGCGGTGAACCGCAAACACTTCAGGCTGATATTGTTCTCATCGCAACCGGACGCAGACCATATACAGACAATCTTGGGCTTGAAACCGTTGGTGTCGAGATGGACCGTGGCCGTGTCAAAACCAACGGTCATTGGCAAACAAATATTGCAGGCATTTGGGCAATCGGAGATGTCACAGACGGACCGATGCTGGCCCACAAGGCAGAAGATGAAGGTGTTGCAGTGGCTGAATCCATTGCCGGACAGGCAGGCCACGTGAATTACAACGTCATTCCCGGTGTTGTTTACACCATGCCCGAAGTTGCAAGCGTCGGCAAAACAGAAGAAGAGCTGAAAGCCGAAGGTATTGAATATGTTTCTGGCAAGTTTCCCTTTGCTGCAAATGGGCGGGCCCGGGCAATGAACATGACAGACGGTTTCGTCAAGTTTCTGGCAGACAAGACAACTGACCGGGTGCTTGGCGTGCACATCGTTGGTTTCGGTGCAGGCGACATGATCCACGAAGCAGCAGTTCTAATGGAATTTGGCGGATCATCGGAAGACCTTGGCCGTACATGTCACGCGCACCCGACCTTGTCAGAAGTTGTCCGGGAAGCAGCACTCGCCACCCATGGCAAGCCGTTGCATATCTGATAAAAAAACTAGCGCAGTTGCCGAAGTTCGGCCGGGGTGACCAGTCCGTTGGAATTGGCATCTGCGGTTGAAAATCCACTGGAATATCCAAGCTCTCCAAAGCTAACGGCACGTTTCGCCCTGCTGTTCCCCGCTTCCGCCAGCAATTTCAAAAAGGTTTTGAATTCGGCTTTCGTCAACTGTCTGTCACCGTTAGCATCGGCTTCCAGAAAAGCCTCCCTTTCCTGCTGCTTTGTAGCTGCAAGCGCAGTATCTGAAACCATGATGACTAGAACAAAAAGCGTGATACGGGCTGGGGTCATTTTGAAATCCTTACTGAAACGGTCATATCGGCTATTATTATTTGCACGAACATATAAACTGTATGTGTTAAATCCTCGTAATCTCCAGCTGACCCGATTATATTCCCTCCATGTTTGACACCATAAAAAAGTTCATCACTGACCTCTCGGATTCGGAAGAACCGAAAGAGTTCATCCACTCCCGAATGCAACTTGCGGAAGCTGCCCTGATGTATCACGTGATCGCCGTAGACGGAGTGATCAAGGACGATGAAAAAACCCGGATGGCAGAAATTCTCGCAAAACACTTTGACCTAGATGAACAAGAGACAAAGCATCTCGCCAAAGATGCAAAAAATGCCGAGAACGAAGCCATTGATCTGTACAAGTTCACGAGTGTTCTCAAGCACGCCTTGAGCGAAGAAGAACGCAACGTCATCATTGAACATTTATGGGAGATGGTTTTTGCGGACGGAGTTGTGCACGAACTTGAGGACAATGTTGTCTGGCGTGTCGCTGAATTGCTTGGTGTGGATTCGCGGGAACGCATGCTCCTCAAGCAAAAAGTCTGGAAACGCAGATCAGAAAAATTCGCAGACAATTAACCATGATGACTTCCCATTCCAAGAAACCAAAAGTACTGATGGTGATGCATCAAGAAGCGTCAACGCCCGGACGTTGTGGAATGCTGCTTGAAGACATGGGATATCGTCTGGTTTCCTGCAAACCGGCGATCGGCGACGAACTGCCGGAAACGCTTGAAGATTACGCAGGCGCTGTGGTTTTTGGCGGCCCCATGAGCGCCAATGATCCGGATGAATTCATCAAACGTGAAATTGACTGGATAGAAGTTCCCCTAAAGGAGAACAAACCGTTTTTTGGAATATGCCTCGGGGCACAAATGCTTTCAAAACAGCTCGGCGGGCATGTCACCGGTCGGGAGGATGAATATGCCGAGATCGGTTACTATCCGATCCGCTCAACCAATGAAGGCCAGGCATTGATGGACTGGCCAAGCCATGTTTACCACTGGCACAGGGAGGGTTTTTCACTTCCTGAAGATGCAACATTACTCGCCACGGGCAACGAGTATCCAAATCAGGCATTCAAGTATGGTGAAAACGCGTATGGCGTTCAGTTCCATTCGGAAGTAACCACCTGGATGATGAACCGGTGGACCACAAAAGCCTCAGAACGTTTTGCCTTGCCCGGCGCGCAGAATCGCGAGCAGCAGTTTGCAGCCCGACCCCTGCACGATCCGGCTGTGCGCAAGTGGCTTGAGGGGTTTCTTGATTTATGGATCGGACCGGCTGGCAATCAGACTTGATTTGTCGACGCTTTATTGCCAAATGAGCAGTAAAATCTGGAGAATTGAATGATCGCTGTTTTCGACACCATACTTCTGATCCTGAGCATATATACCTGGATCATAATTGCTTCTGCCGTTTTTTCTTGGCTTTATGCATTCAACGTAATCAATTCGTCCAATGCCTTTGTGAACCAGGTCGGCGGATTTTTGTACCGGGCAACGGAACCGGTCTACAGGCCAATACGAAGATATCTTCCAGACCTTGGAGGGATTGATATCACACCGATTGTCGTTTTGGTTTTAATCTTCTTTTTGCAGCGTCTGATCGCAACATCTATTGCACCAGCTTTCATCTAGAGGTTTACAATGAGGTTGACTTCCATATTTCTTGCCAGCCTCCTCATCTTCGCATTCACAGGCAAAATGCACGCCGCCGAAAGTGTTTACACAACGCTTGATCTCGACAAGGACTGCGTATTTCACAGCGAATACGAACAGGGGGCCAGCGCTTATTGCTCCGGATACAAAGGCTATCCGGTTCACTTTTCTGAAGGCGACTTGCGCCAGATGGTTCGCTTCGGACATCTCCGTTCCCTTCTCGGGCAATGGGAGAGTTTTGGCCAATTCAACCGAGTCGGTGAAACAATAGAATGGCGACTGGAAAACAACAGGCCCTATGCCGCCATC
>JBCCYR010000164.1:0-6173 GCA_039189355.1 Pseudomonadota bacterium | reverse complement strand
TTTACAGAAAAACACGGTTTGTTGTTCCCGGTGTGTATTTTGACACAGCGGGCCGCAAGTTAAGGGGCTAAGTTCTAAACAACACAAGGGATTTCTGTTCCACCTTAATCGCCCACACAACCTTTGGAGCAGAGATATAAGTCCTTCCGGATAACGCCCCTTTCCGGGAGGACTTTCCAGATTTCCCTCGCGCCGGTATCGCCCCTTCCGGTGCATAGGCGAACGAACCGCTTCCCTGCTCGCCCCGGGGAAGCGGTTTTCATTTCAGCCTTCCAAAACTTGCGCATTAACCAACGCGAAACCATTCCTTAACCGACTGCTTACCATCTTCGCCGAGACTGAACATACAAACGCGATTCGTATGGAGTACGCAGAAATGACCATCAGAAATGATGACGAAATCCTTCACGCTCTCGACCAGATGGATGAAGCCGAAGCTGACAAGTTTGCGCAGGAAATGGAAGATATCCTGCTCGACATCGCGGACTTGAACCCCGAACTATGCCCGCCGGACCGCCGTTTCTTCAAGGGTGACCGCGAAGCATGGGTCTATGAGCACGGCAACATTGCCGAACTGGTGTTCGTGAAAGTGGAATAAGTTACCTTTTAGGCTTGATCCAGGACTGATTAACGGGTGAACTTTCGCTGAACGCGAAAGGATAACTCCGTCATGACCACCCTTCTCCTTAAAAATGCCCGTATTGTTGACGGCACGGCAACAGACCCAACCGATCCCGTTGATATCGCAATCGAGAACGGACGGTTTGTGGAAGCCGGACCGGATGTTTCCTTTTCTGCAGAGGACGAGCTGGACCTCAAAAACGCGATTGTCATGCCCGGGCTGATTGACTGCCATGTGCATGTGCTGGCAACAACGGCGAACATGGCACTTAATGCGGAACTGCCAAACTCCTGGGTCGCGCTCAAGTCTGCAGAAATCATGAAAGACATGCTGATGCGCGGCTTTACCACCGTGCGGGATCTTGCGGGCGCAGACCGCGGGCTACAGATGGCAGTGGAAGACGGCCTTGTTGACGGGCCACGGCTAGTAATCTGCGGCAAGGGGCTATCCCAGACCGGTGGCCACAGCGACCAGCGTGGGCCCTACAACAATCGCAATACAGACTGGCACATGGACAAGCTTGGCGCACTCGGGCGCATTTGCGATGGTGTGCCGGAGGTTACCCGTGCCGCCCGCGAGGAGATCAAGGGCGGTGCACAATTCATCAAGGTGATGGCGGATGGCGGGGTCTCATCCCCTTCTGATCCGGTCGGCTTCTTCGGCTTTTCGGTTGACGAGTTGAAAGCGGTTGTCGAAGTCGCCAAGGGAGCCGGAACATATGTCGCTGCACATCTCTACGATGACACCTGCATCAATCGCGCACTTGATTGCGGGATTGAATGCGTTGAGCATGGCAACCTGATGGGCGACGAGACGATTGCGCGCATCGCCCGTGAAGGCCAGTGCGTTGTGCCGACCAATATTACCTATGACCGGCTGGCAATCGAAGGTGCAGAATATGGCTTGCCGCCTGCATCCGTTGCAAAGATCGAGGATGTCCGGGAGGCCGGACTGGAACGCCTTTCAAAACTCCATGCGGCAGGCATCACCGTCGGCTATGGTTCCGATCTTCTGGGCGGGATGCACCCGCACCAGTCCGGTGAGTTTACCCTGCGCGGCCGCTACTTGCCTGCAGATGCGGTGATCCGGTCTGCCACCGTTGATGCGGCCAAAGTTCTGCGGATGGAGGGTCAACTGGGGGTAATCGCGCCCGGCGCGCATGCCGACCTGATAGTTGTTGATGGCAATCCGCTGGAAGACTTGTCTCTTTTAACCGATCAAGGTGCACATATGCCCCTGATCATGCAGGGTGGAAGAGTGAAGAAAAGAAGTGGGGTTTAAAAAAGCCTCACCATCGACATGCGTCTTGTTCGTATATCTGACGGCCCGACAACGGCGTCGCTGTCGGGCGTTCGCATCCTAAAACCGGTTTCACCGTTTTTTTCGCACTTGCGCGAACCGGATGCTCACTCCCATTCAATCGTTCCCGGTGGCTTGCTTGTCACATCATAAACCACGCGGTTGATCCCGCGCACTTCGTTGATGATGCGGGTTGCGGCCTTGCCAAGGAACTTCATGTCATAAGGGTAGAAATCCGCCGTCATGCCGTCGACCGAGGTTACAGCGCGTAGCGCGCAGACAAACTCATACGTGCGGCCATCGCCCATCACACCCACCGTCTGCACGGGCAGCAGGACAGCGAAGGCCTGCCATATTTCATCATACAGTCCGGCATTGCGGATTTCTTCGAGATAAATCGCATCAGCCTGCCGCAGGATATCCAGCTTGTCGCGGGTAATGCCGCCCGGACAGCGGATTGCAAGACCAGGCCCCGGGAAAGGATGGCGGCCAACGAACTTGTCCGGAAGACCCAATTCACGACCCAGATCACGCACTTCGTCCTTGAAAAGTTCACGTAAAGGTTCAACCAGTTCCATGTTCATGCGTTCCGGAAGACCGCCGACATTGTGGTGGCTCTTGATGGTAACAGACGGACCTCCCGTAAACGAAACGCTCTCGATCACATCCGGATAAAGCGTGCCCTGGGCAAGGAAGTCCGCACCGCCCAGCTTGTTTGCCTCTTCCTCGAACACATCAATGAAGAGCTTGCCGATGGTCTTGCGTTTCACTTCCGGGTCGGCCTCGCCCTCAAGCGCACCGATAAAGGTGTCAGATGCATCCACATGCACAAGCGGAATGTTGTAATGCTCACGGAACATGGAGACAACTTCTTCCGCCTCGTTCATGCGCATCAGACCGTGGTCAACAAGAATACAGGTGAGCTGTTCACCAACCGCTTCGTGGATCAGCAACGCAGCCACGGAAGAGTCCACGCCACCCGACAGGCCGCAGATGACCTTTTTGTCGCCCACCTGCTCTCGGATTGCCGTCACCGCCTGCTCGCGGTATGCGGCCATGGTCCAGTCGCCCTTGAGACCGGCAATCTTGTGCACGAAATTCGAAATGAGTTTTGCCCCATCAGGCGTATGCACCACTTCCGGATGAAACATGGTGGAGTAGTATTTGCGGCTCTCGTCCACTGCAATTGCACAGGGTGCGTTGGGCGAAGTCGCCACAACCTCAAACCCGTCCGGCAATTGTGTTACCCGGTCCCCGTGGGACATCCAGACCTGATACTTGCTGCCGACTTCCCAGAACCCGTCAAACAGCGGGCTTTGTTTGTGGATTTCAATATCGGCATTACCGAACTCCCGATGATGTCCACCTTCCACGACACCACCAAGCTGGGTGCACAGGGTTTGCTGGCCATAACAGATCGCAAGGATCGGAACGCCTGAATCGATGATCTCCTGCGGCGCTCTCGGACTGCCTTCATCCGGAACCGAGGCCGGACCGCCAGAGAAAATAACTGCTTGCGGCTTCATCCGGTTGAAACCTTCAGAAGCAGAATTGAACGGGATGATTTCGCAATAAACTCCGGCTTCGCGAACGCGTCGTGCGATCAACTGGGTAACTTGTGAACCGAAATCAACAATAAGAATGGATGGGGATGATGAGCTCATGACAAGCGTTTAAATCGAGTCGATTAAACTGGCAATGCCAATTATGCCTCAAACTTCTGCAGGCGTTACAGTGGACTCGTTTGTCTTGGCCAATTTGTCCACAAGATTGCGATTAAAGCTTGCTTCCAAGGCATGCCGGACTTCCGGATTCTTCTGCAGATGAGCACGCAGGGTTTTGCGCTCGAATGCAAGGTAACGCGTCGGTTCGGTAGTAATGACCGATGCCGTTGCCTGCTTGCCAGTCAGGTAACTCATTTCTCCTAGAAAATCCCCCGACTTGACGTTTCCGATCATCCGGTCGTTGCGCTCGACCCTTGCCCCTCCGCTGACGAGAAACTTCAGATGTCCCGGACATGTATCCTGGGTGATGAGCGTCACGTCTTCCTGCACTTCCGTCCAGGCGCCGAGTTTCACAAGCCTGCGGGCATGCGCGCGTTCAATGCCGGACAGGCAAGACTTGATGAACATGCTTTCTTCATCGGAGAACTTTCCACGGCGGTTCTCTATTTGCAGGATCAGGAACTGGCAAAGGTTCACAAGGGTGAACATGCTCTCCCAGAACATGGAGACCTTGCCGTCAATCGTGTAATAGAAAATTGCGGAGATTGTGCCGGCCATGATCGCGAAAAAGCGCAGCCAGTTCATGTTGCGCATCATCATGGAAATGATCAGCAATGCATAGGCGAAGTGCCCGACGAGATTTTCCGGTCGGGAAAAGTCTGCCCAGAATTCTGTCAGATATTCTGTCATTTGGCGCCCTTGTTCATTGGTGACCATTATCACAGACAAACGGGAATTCAATGTGTGCACAACCGCACAATCCTGTCAGCCCGGAATTGTATTTCAGCTTCTGCGTTCCATCACTGCAAAGAAGAAACCGTCTGTTTTTGTAGATGCAGGTGTCAAAGTCACAGTCTTCATGTCGGATGACCATGGCGCCGGTTTGTTATAACCGAACAAATCTTCCCAAACTTCCCCAGCTGACACGAGTTCAAATTCGGGATTGTCTTCCGTGAAGGCGTAAATCTGGTTTTCATTTTCTTCCGGAAATACTGAACAGGTAATGTAAATCAGGTGACCGCCGGAACGCACAAACGGAGCCGCTTCACTCAAGACCTCTTCCTGTTGCTGCAGCCGTTCCTCAAGGTTTTTCTGGTCCAGCCGCCATTTTGCATCAGGCCGCCGCCGCCATGTACCAGAACCGGTGCAAGGCGCATCAACAACAACCTTGTCCATATTGCCGGACCGCGATACCAAATCAGCACCCGGTGCATGTACCTGCACATTGCGCGTTCCGGCACGTTTCAAGCGCTCGTGAATGGGCGCAAGCCGCGTCTTGTCGATGTCATAGGCATGAATTTGCCCTTTGTTTTCCATTGCCGCAGAGATTGCCAGCGATTTGCCGCCGGCTCCCGCGCAAAAATCAAGGACAGTCTCGCCTGCTCGCGCAAAAACAAGATCGGATACAATCTGGCTGCCCTCGTCCTGAACTTCAAACCTGCCTTTCTGGAATGCTTCTTCTGCCTGGACATTCGGCTGGCGGGCAAATGGTTTGTTGGTCTCGATGCGCAAACCATGGCGGGCAATTGTGGTTGGCTTTGCACCTGTTCTGGCAAGCTGCTTTTGGACCTTGTTGCGATCTGACTTTAAAGTATTTACCCGCAGATCAAGTGTAGGTCTTTCAGCAAAGGCCCTTGCTTCCCCAATCCACTCATCTGAAAAGTTGGCTTCAAAACTCGATACGCACCATTCAGGAATATCAGCCTGTATATGTTCCTCCGCATTCCTGACCTTGCGGCCCAGAAGGTTTTCAATTGCTTCCTCGTCAGGAAAACCGGGGGCAAACTTGTCATCCTTGAAAGCGGAGCGGGTCTCGCTGACGTTCAGCTGCCAGCTACGGAACACGAGTGCATAAACAAGGTGAAGTTTTTCATCGCTGTCTGCAAGGAATGCGAGAGATTTCTGACGTCGCAGGGTGTCATAAACCAGATTGCCGATTGCTGCCCTGTCTCCTGATCCAGCAAACCGGTGTGACAAACCCCAATCCTTCAACGCATCTGCCGCAGGCCGTTTGCGTTTTGCAATATCTTCCAGAATTTCAACCGCCGCCTGGACACGGCCACCGAGCCTCATGTGACGCCCCACTTTGCAAGCAGGAATGTTCCCCACATAGCGGCAACGGCAAGAAAATTGATAACAAACACCTGACCGCGAAGGCGCACGTTGTCACCTGATACTTGAACCACTGTGTGCACCATACGCCCAAAAAGAAAAACCCACGCCAGCATAACCTGAATGCCTGTTATTGAATCTGTTGCATAGAGAAGTGCAACGAGTACATAAAACAGCATCGGCACTTCGAACTGGTTGTTGAGATTGTTCGCCCATCGCCGCGACAATTCCGGTTCGAGTTCTTTTCTGGCCAGATCATCGATATCAAGACTGTTTGCCGTCACTGCCTGCATGCGCTTCAGGCTAACCATTGCGAACAGTCTTGATATCGATGATCTGGCCAGAAAAGAACTCGAACCGGAATTGTCGCGGCGATGGGCGAACAATCTCAACAACCAGTTCGAAGTGCCGATGCT
>JBCCYR010000163.1:0-6237 GCA_039189355.1 Pseudomonadota bacterium | reverse complement strand
GCGCAGAAGTACTTCGCAAACTGCGCACAAACTCCGCAACTGCCGACATTCCGGTCGTCATGCTCACTTCCGTTGACAGCGCAGAGACCAACAAGGAACTGTCCGAACTCGGTGCAGAAGCAAACCTCACCAAGCCAACACGATCATCCATGCTGCTTGAAACAATTCTTCAGGTAATTGCCAACAACCGGGCAAACATGAAAATCAAGGCTAAAAAACCTGAAGAATTAGTGGAGGAAACTGTCAAGCCTGAAGTGACAGAAGAACCTGCAAAGCACGTTGATGAAGAACAACTGGATGTCCTGGTTGCCGAAGACAACGAGGTAAACCAGATCGTATTCACGCAAATCCTTTCAGAGACCGGTCTGAGCTACAAGATCGTCGAAAACGGACGCCTTGCCCTCGCGGCCTACAAGGTGCGCCAGCCACGCATGATACTGATGGATGTTTCCATGCCGGAGATGAATGGCAAGGAAGCAACCATGGCAATCCGGAAATTTGAGAGAGAAAGAGACTTCGGAAGAACTCCGATTATCGGAGTAACAGCCCATGCCCTGAAAGGGGACATGGAAGCCTGTATTGACGCAGGCATGGATGACTATCTCTCAAAGCCCGTTTCACCGAGCAAGCTTGTGCTCAAGATAGAGCAGTGGCTGAAAGTCGATCTTAAAGCTGTAAACGTCTGATTAAAAAGACTACTTGCGGGAAAAGAGGCCGGACACTTTACCCAGAAGTGAACCGCCTTTCTTTTCAGCGTCAGCTTCTTGCGCTTCCCGCTCTGCACGGTTGCGGTTTGCAAGCTCCCTGAGAGCCTCCATGTCACTTCCCCGCTTACGCCCTTCCCACGGCTCTTGTGTTTTTGGCGCCGGAGCTTCACTCAATTCTTTTTGCTGCACATCCTCTTCGCGCTTGCGGAGCTTTTCCATGATCGCCAGATCCATTTCATTGTCGGGATCGAGCACATTGTTTTCTTCCACGGCCACATCGTTTGCTGCACGCACTTCGTTTTTCTCAGCCTCGGCGCGGGCGCGAACGTCATCCTCATTTTCATAGGTAAAGGTGCGTTTTGCGGTATCATCTCCATGAATACCGAATTGCGGCGCATGGATAAGGACGAGTTTCACCATCTCCCACTTGTCATGACCTTCGATTTTTTCGTGAACCACACCGACGCGCCAGTCTTCACCTTCAACTCCGAAGGATTCCATGTGTGGAATAATCGAACCGCGAACCTGACAAACCTTGATGAAGCCCATGACCATTTCCAGCATCCAGGGCAGAGGAACAACAGCTTCCTCAAAGCTTACCATTTTCCCGATCAGCCATTGCGAGCCATTGAATATCGCACCCACTGGCAGTCCCTCGCCCAGTTGGCCGGCACTTGAGGTCAGATACGGACGGGCTCCGAGCATGGCAAAATCATCCATCGATGCCACGCCTTCAAAGAAGTTCTGCGGTATCAGATTATCGCTTGTACACCAGTGAATGGCAGAAGCCTGGTGATGTGAAATGATCAGCTTCGTGAGTTCGCGACACAGGATCATCGCGCGTTCTGCTTCCTGCCATGACGCAAACTGGTTGTCGTTTGCAATTGATTCAAAGTGATCACCAAGCATCTCCTGAAGCTTGCCGCCGATATCCGGATCATTGATCGGGAGCAGGCCTTTGCCGACTGTCACAAATGTATTGGCTTTGTGTCTTTGAACAATTTCCGTTGCATTCGGAAGCACCATGCCCGTGTAGGGTGTTGTAAGCGCGTTTCTGAAACCTTCCATGCCCAGTGGATCGGGATTCTGGCTAACCAGAATGCGGTGTCCGGCAGCATGCACATGAATATCCTTTTCCGTTGAGGTTACCATCAGGTTGACCTCATTTGCGAATTTCAGCTCTATGGCAAGTTTCTTGATGGCGTCGAAAATGATGTCACCATCAATGGGCTTGAATTCGTCGTGCAGAATGGCGCATTCTACTGAAGGAAGGGCTGGATAAGTCATAATACTGGTTCCCCGGTGTGTTGAGGAAAAACCTAGATCATAATCTTTAAACGGCTCTTGAACCGAATGGTTAAAAATCCCTAAAACTCGATACCAACCTGCGCTTTCACACCGGAACGGAACGGGTGTTTGACCATTTCCATTTCGGTCACAAGATCAGCAAAGTCGATGAGATCATCCTTGGCGTTGCGGCCCGTGATGATGACGTGTTTCATTTCAGGCTTTGCCCTCAGTGTCTCGATAATGTCCGCTACATCCAGATAATCATAACGCAGCACGATATTAAGCTCGTCACACAGCACCATATCGAGTTTCTCATCCATGATCATTGCCTTGGCCTTTTCCCAGGCTTGTGAAGCAGCATCGATATCACGCTGGCGGTCTTGGGTTTCCCAGGTAAAACCCTCCCCCATGGTCGCCATTTCCACCTGATCGCCGAACTTTTCCAGAACCACACGTTCACCCGTTCCCCACTTGCCCTTGACGAATTGAACAACACCAACCCGCATGCCGTTGCCAAGCGCACGGAATACCATGCCGAAGGCGGCTGTCGATTTGCCCTTGCCCTTGCCGGTATGGATGATTGTAAGACCTTTCTCGATCGTCTTGGTGGCGATGATCTTGTCACGCGCGGCCTTTTTCTTTTTCATTTTTTCCGCATGGCGGGCATTGAGTTCTTCTTCGCTCATGTTTTTCAGGCGATCAGATTTTTCAGCCATTTTTTATCTCCCTAGTAATCAGCCTTTGCCATGAGGTCTCCATCACGCCATATCCACAGTGCAAGCATGGGTGTATCCTCACACTTCATGGCATGGGGCATGTTTGACTCATGAAAAATGAATTCGCCTGCATCGCGCAAGACATAATCTCCATTATCCATTGACCATAGGCCATTTCCGGTTAGCGGAATATAGATTTCCTCAGCCACATGCCAGTGATTGGGATAATGTGTATGCGGTCCGTACATCACGATACCGCCAGCCATCTCGTCCGATGTAAAATGCCCTTCCGGACCGATCAACTGCATGTGGCAATAGTTGTCGGTGAAATACTCGCCGAAGTCTTCCGGGTCCCACATCTGGGCCCAGTGAATGCGGTCAGCATGCTCAATGAAAGTATGAACCAGCCGGGCCTCTGTCTTCCCGGCATGAGCTTCGCAATCGGGCACATGCCGTACAGCATGAAGGTTGTTTGCAGGCAAATTGCGCTCCGGCAGTTTCCAGTCAAAACCTGAAAACCATTCCCTGATCACAGGTTCGGAACGCAGGGAAACATAATCCCGCCAGGCATCCAACAGTGGTTTAACCGTCATCAGTTGCGCTTCCTTCATGCTTTGGCAAATTGTCCTTGATGCAAAACCACGGCAATCTTTCATGCCAATGAACATGTTCCGTTGGCGCAACGCGCTCAGGGAAATCAAGTGTGGCTGTATAGAGTTCAATTTCGCCCGGACGTTCGCGTGTCACATAGCTGATTGGCGATCCACAAACCTTGCAAAAACTACGCTCAACCCCTTGAGATGATTCATAAATCGCTAAACTTTCACCATGAAACATCATGTCTTTTTCATAGACACCGAAAAAACAAGCCACCGGTGATGAAGTCTGGCGTCTACAGCTTTCACAATGACAGTAACCGGACCAGAGCAGTTCACCCTTTACCGTATAGCGCACAGCGCCGCACAAACATCCACCATCAGCTACAATTTCCCTCATGCACTCCGTCCCGCAAGTTGTTCAAGCTGGAATTTCGCCGAATTGGAACGCGGTGTCCATAACCCCCGCTCTTCAGCTTCCAGAAACCGTTCCGCCATTTCTTTCAGTGCTTCCGGATTTTTCTCCCGCAGAAATTCCAGCACTTCTTCATCGACCAGATAGGCATTGTGCAACAGTTCGAAATGATGGTTGCGCACAGCACCTGTAGTGGCGGAAAAGGCAAACATGTAGTCGAGTGTCGCTGCCATCTCAAACGCTCCCTTGTACCCATGCCGCATGACACCTTCGATCCATTTCGGGTTCGCCGCGCGCGCACGGACGACACGGGCGATTTCTTCTTCGAGCGCACGTACAACCGGCTTCTCGGGTCGGGAGTGATCGTTGTGATAGACGGTCGGGCGATTGCCGGAAGCCTGTTCCACAGCCGCCGTCATCCCACCCTCAAACTGGTAGTAGTCGTCCGAGTCCAGAAGATCGTGCTCACGGTTGTCCTGATTGTGAATGACCGCTTCCACACCTGCCAGTCTTGATGCGAAACTGGCCTGATCCTGCCTGCCCTCTTCTTTCTGTCCATAGGCATAAGACCCCCAAGCCATATAGGCATTGGCGAGGTCATCACGCTTGTCCCAGCCCTTTTCATCGATTAGCGCCTGAAGACCAGCGCCATACGCTCCCGGTTTTGAGCCAAAAATCCGGAATCCAGCCCGCCGCGTCGCCTCGTCAAATGGTATCCCCTTATCAAGCAGTTTTACCTGCTCGTCTCTCATGCGTTTTGCAATTGGGTTATCCTTTGGTTCTTCTTCCAATGTACCGACTGCCCGAATTGCCTTGTCAAACAGTTCAATCTGCGCCGGAAACGCATCGCGGAAGAACCCGGAAATTCTCAAGGTCACATCAACACGTGGGCGGCCAAGTTCTGCAAGTGTGATGATCTCGTACCCGGTAACCCGTCGCGAGGTATGATCCCAGACCGGCTTTGCCCCAATCAGGGCAAGGGCCTGCGCAATGTCATCGCCACCCGTGCGCATGTTGGAAGTTCCCCAGGCCGAAAGCCCGAAAGACGTTGGCCATTCGCCATGATCCTGACGATACCGCTTAATGAGAAGCTCAGCCGATTTCTTGCCCAGCTCCCACGCAGCCGAGGTGGGTACAGAACGGGAGTCAACGGAAAAGAAATTCCGCCCGGTTGGCAGCACATCCAGCCGGCCTCGCGTTGGAGCGCCAGAAGGTCCGGGTAAAACAAACTTGCCTTCAAGTCCTGTCAGAAGGTTGCGGATTTCCCGGTCACCGCACGATTCAACCGCCGGTTCCACAACATCACGCACTGTTTGCAGAACGGCATTGGTTTTGTGCCAGTTTAGTGAGCAGGCAACTTCACCTGCAACAAGTTTTGAAGCCAGGAGTTCAATACGCTCCACCGTATCCCCATTGGTGCGCCAAAGTTCTTCCGAGACCTTTTCAAGAATTTCCGGTTTCAAGCCTTCCCACGGCGAAGCCATGTCACAATCCAGTGGATCAATCTCCAATCCCAAATCCCCCGCGATCGCCCGTTGGAGGCTTTGTTCTCCGCCTTCACCGACGCCGCGCGGCACCCGCACAAGTGCCGTAACAAGATCATGTTTCAGACGGGCTTCAGGTGATGCTCCGAAAACATGCAGACCGTCCCGAATCTGCATTTCCTTCAACTCGCAAAGATACCCGTCCAGCTTTTCAAGCTTGTCGTCATCGCGGTCCGCCTCGATGATGCCCGCATCCTGATCCAGTCCGATGTCCTCGATCAGTTCGAGTATCTGCTTCTTCAGTAGTTTCAGGCGACGGGGATCATTGCCGCTTGCCTCATAATATTCATCGACCAGCGCCTCCAGATCTCGCAAGGGGCCGTAACTCTCGGCCCGTGTCAGCGGTGGTGTCAGGTGATCTATGATGACTGATGAAATCCGGCGCTTGGCCTGGGTCCCCTCGCCCGGATCGTTGACAATAAAGGGATAGAAATTGGGCACCGGCCCCATCACTGTTTCCGGGTAACAGGTTTCGCCCAATGACAATGCCTTGCCGGGTAGCCATTCCAGATTTCCATGCTTTCCCATGTGAAGAATTGCATCTGCATTAAACTGGTTTCGCAGCCACGCATAAAAGGCAATGTAACCATGCGGCGGAACCAGATCAGGCGAATGGTACGTATCGGTCGGATCGATGTTGTAGCCACGGGCGGGCTGGATACCGACAGCAACATTCCCAAAAACAGATATCGAAAGGGCCAGTGCATCCTTCTCTTCAAGATAAAACGGATCAGCCTCCGGCTCACCCCAACGTTCGCGCACTTCATCTTGAATCTGAACTGGAAGAGACTGGAAGAAGTCCTTGTATTGACTCAGGGAAATCGCCTCACGGATCACCCTGCCATCGTTCGCAGCGTTGGTTGGACCTTCCTGCAAATGCGTAATCAGGGCATCGCCGTCAAGGGGAAAGTCACCGGTTTGATATCCTGAATCCTGGAGGGCATTGAGCACATTGACGGTTCCCGCAGG
>JBCCYR010000162.1:0-6239 GCA_039189355.1 Pseudomonadota bacterium | reverse complement strand
CAGAGTTTTGAACCTGTCGGCGTTGGCGCTCGCAATCTTGGCGAATGCCTTGAACTTCAATTGCGCGATCAGAACCGTTTTGATCCCGCAATGGATACCTTGCTGCGAAATCTGCCGCTGCTGGCAAAACGGGAATTCTCAAAACTTCAGAAGTTGTGCGGCGTTACCAAAGATGATTTCACAGACATGTTGTCAGAAATCAGGGCACTTGATCCAAGACCCGCCCGCAGTTTCGAACCGGCAGTGGCTGAGGTGGTTGTTCCTGATATTCTTGTCAACAAAATGCAATCCGGCAACTGGAGCATCGAACTTAATCCGCAAACCTTGCCAAAAGTACTTCTCGACAAAGAATATCATGCTGAACTGACCGATACCTTGGCGGATGAGGAAGGGTTAAAATTTGTCTCGACCTGTATGGAAAACGCCAACTGGCTTATCAAATCACTTGACCAGCGGGCTCAGACCATTCTCAAGGTCGCGACGGAAATCGTGAAACTGCAGGACCGTTTCTTTGCAGACGGAGTGCAATATCTTAAGCCGATGACGCTGAAACAGGTGGCGGAAAAAATAAAGATGCATGAATCAACAGTCAGCCGTGTCACATCCAACAAGTACCTGATCTGCGACCAGGGCACGTTTGAGCTGAAATATTTCTTTTCATCAGCCATTGCCTCCAGCGATGGCACGGCAGATGTTTCTGCTGAAGCTGTGAAGCACCAGATCAAGCAAATGGTAAATGCGGAAAACCCCGGAAAAATTCTTTCCGACGAGCAAATCGTTTCCAACTTGCAGGATACCGGCATTGCAATTGCCAGACGCACAGTCGCAAAATACCGTGAAGCGATGCATATCCCGTCATCTGTTGAAAGACGCCGCCAGAAGGCAAACGTGATTTAAAACCCAAATATTGCCGGTTTTTGCTTTGAGGGCAGCAATGAGGAAGCCATATTACACAATTGCCGTTCACAATTCAGCAGGTTACACTCATTTTGTGTGGTGCGTTGAATAGAGGAAAAACATGAGCTTACGTATATCCGGAAAACACATGAATGTTGGTGAAGCACTTACCAGCCGAATAGAAGACAGACTCGATGACGCTGTCACAAAATATTTTCCGGGAGGATACAACGGCCATGTCACGCTGGAAAAACATGGAAACCGTTATTCCTGCGATTGTGTTATCCACCTGGACAGCAGTGTCGACCTTCAAGGAACTGCAAGTGAAAGCGACCCAACAGCCGCATTTGAGAGCGCTGCAGACAAGATTGAGAAACGTCTGAGGCGATACAAGAGGCGGTTAAAAGACCACCACGCCAATGCAGCAAAATCTGAGCGACTGGAAGTCGCCTATTCCATCGTTGAGGCACCGGCTGAGGAGGAAGAGATGCCGGAAGATTATAATCCGGTAATAATTGCCGAGTCGCTCACCAGCATCGAAAACCAGTCAGTCGCAGAAGCAGTCATGAAGCTTGACCTTACGGATAATCCAGTTGTTGTTTTCACCAATGCGGGAAGTGGGAAAACCAATGTGGTTTACCGGCGCGGTGACGGGAATATAGGCTGGATTGATCCTTCCTGACCTGAAATCAGTTGGGCAATACAGCCTGCAAATCGTTGTAGAATGCTGAAGACTTCACTTCGCTTGCTTCATCTGCGAGCATTAAAGGCTCACCATTGGCAGCGAACAATGCCCAATAATCGTGTCCGGCTTTCAGTTCCGGTACATTGGGGAAGGTTTCCGTCATTTCTTCGGCAGTGATTTTGCGCATATAGGCCACAGCATCTGTGCCCAATGCAGCGAATTCGTCCTGTTTCAGAAAATCCGTTTTGTGATCATGAAACATGTCTTACTCCTTTGACTGGATTGAAATCTTGCGAACAATCCGTTCCGGTTGGATTCTAACGAGGTCAATTTCAAGCAAACCGTTGTAAAGGTTCGCGCCACTTACCTCTATTCCTTCCGCCAGCACAAAAGATCGTTGAAACTGTCTTGCAGCAATTCCACGATGCAAAAAGATGCGTTCCTTGTCATCCATTTGCTTGCCGCGAATGGTCAATTGGTTTTCCTCAACGTCAACATCGAGGTCATCTTCCCTGAAACCGGCCACGGCAAGCGTAATCTTCAGAACATCACCCTTGCCATCTTCGCCATTCTTGATCCGCTCGATGTTATACGGCGGATACCCGTCATTGGGTGCTTTGGTCGCCCGGTCGAGAACGCGTTCCAGTTCCTCGAACCCAAGAAGCAAAGGATTTGAAAAGCCGGCAAATCGGGTCATTGGTTCATCCTGATATTCATTGAAGAGATATGGGCATGATTTTGGCTGCATTCAACACCAATGCATTATTGCATTTTTAGAAATAATGTTTGTCATCTACTCCAAATTGACAATTTAAAGTGATCTGATAGCCAATCCTTCAAAAAACCAAGGAGAAGCACGATGGCAGACCGCATAAATGCAGGCGGATTAAGCATAGATTCTGAACTGTACACCTTCGTAAACGAAGAAGCGCTGCCCGGCACAGGGATCAACGAAGCAAGTTTTTGGGAAGCTTTTGGCCAGATTGCATCCGATATGGTGCCCCGCAATCGCGAACTTGTGCAGAAACGTGAGGCACTACAGTCAAAAATCGACCAATGGTATCTCGATCATGGCGGATCAAATTACAATCTGGAAAACTACAAGACTTTTCTGACTGATATCGGTTACCTCATCCCCGAAGGCGGCAAGTTTTCAGTTGAAACTGCCAATGTGGATCCTGAAATCTCAATGGTTGCCGGCCCGCAGCTGGTTGTTCCGATCATGAATGCTCGGTATGCGCTTAATGCTGCAAATGCCCGGTGGGGTTCTTTATACGATGCTCTTTACGGTACGGATGCGATTCCTGAAAGCGATGGTGCCGAAAAGGGTTCGTCTTACAATCCGGTGCGTGGCAATAAGGTAATTGCCTGGGCCAGGGATTTTCTCGACAAGTCCGTACCCATTGACGGTTCATGGGCTGACATCAGCGGAATGTCGGTAAAAGATGGTGAAATCCAGCTGACTTTTGAAAACGGATCAACAACCGGCTTATCCAATCCTGCGCAATTCGTCGGCTATCAGGGTGACGCAACTGCACCAAGCTCCGTTCTTTTGAAACGCAACGGCCTTCATATTGATATTGTCGTAGACGGAAACCACCCGATCGGATCGGGAGACAAGGCTTCAATTGCCGACGTAGTACTTGAATCTGCCGTTACCACAATCTGTGACTGCGAAGATTCGGTTGCCGCTGTGGATGGCGAAGACAAGGTGCTCGCTTACCGTAACTGGCTTGGTCTGATGAAAGGTGACCTTGAGGACACGTTCGAAAAGGGCGGCAGAACAATCGTTCGCAGACTTAATCCCGATCGCACCTATACAAATGGTGACGGCAAGCCGGTCAATCTTGTTGGCCGTTCTTTGCTGCTGGTTCGCAACGTCGGGCCGTTGATGACAAATCCGGCAATCACACTTGCCGACGGATCAGAAATTACCGAAGACGTAATGGATGGTGTGATCACCTCCATGATTTCCCTGCACGATATTGGTGATGATGGCAGACATGGGAACTCACGCGAGGGTTCTGTTTACATTGTAAAACCCAAAATGCACGGACCTGAAGAAGTCACCTATTCCTGTGAACTGTTTACAAGAATTGAGAAAGCTTTGGGCATGAAACCCAATACCCTGAAAATGGGCATTATGGACGAAGAACGCCGTACCACAATAAACCTCAAAGAGTGCATCCGCGCTGCCCGGGAACGCGTTGTTTTCATCAATACAGGCTTCCTTGACCGGACAGGCGACGAAATTCACACATCCATGAAAGCAGGTCCAATGTTGCGCAAGGGCGACATGAAAAGTGCCCCATGGATTCAGGCTTATGAAGACCGCAATGTCGACATCGGACTTGAATGCGGTCTGTCAGGCCATGCACAAATCGGGAAAGGCATGTGGGCAATGCCCGACCTGATGGCAGACATGCTTGAGCAGAAAATCGGACATCCGAAATCCGGTGCCAATTGCGCATGGGTTCCGTCTCCGACGGCAGCAACATTGCATGCTACCCATTATCATCAGGTCAATGTGGCTGAACAACAAACGAAACTAGCCACCCGTACCCGTGCAAGCCTTGATGACATTCTGACAATTCCGGTGGTATCCCGTCCCAACTGGGCCGAAGCAGATATCCAGAACGAGCTTGATAACAATGCCCAGGGTATACTTGGCTACATGGTACGCTGGGTAGAACAAGGGGTTGGATGTTCCAAGGTTCCTGACATCAACAATGTGGGCCTGATGGAGGACCGGGCCACCTTGAGGATTTCAACCCAGCATATCGCAAACTGGCTTCATCACGACATCTGCACGAAAGAGCAAGTCCTTGAAACTCTCCAGCGGATGGCGGAAGTTGTTGACGGGCAAAATGCCGGAGATCCGGTATACCGCAACATGGCACCTGATTTTGACAATTCGGTCGCATTCCAGGCTGCAAAGGAACTTGTTTTCGAGGGCGATATCCAACCTTCCGGATACACAGAACCTGTTCTCCACCGCAAGCGGCTGGAATTCAAGGCTCTCCATCCAAACGGATAGGACAAAGAACAAAAACAGAAAAACCCCGCTTCCTGCAAGCGGGGTTTTTTATTTGAACCGGTGAGAAATCTTATGTCTGGCGAACAATTACTTTCGCGCCGGGCTTCACACGCTCGTAAAGATCAATGATGTCCTGGTTCATCAGACGAATGCACCCTGATGATACAGCCTTGCCAATTGACCACCATTCCGGTGTTCCATGAAGCCTGTATAGTGTGTCCCGCCCACCTTTCATAAGATACAGGGCGCGTGGTCCGAGCGGATTATTAAGACCCGGAGGCATGCCACCGCGCCATCTTGCAAGCTCGGGACGGCGGCGTATCATGGGGGCAGGAGGCGTCCATGTCGGCCACTCGCGTTTCCAGCCCACGGTTGCATGACCTGCCCATGCAAATCCCTGTTTTCCAACACCTACGCCGTAGCGCACTGCCTTGCCATTTGGTTCAACCAGATAGAGGAAGCGCTTTGGGACATCCACAATGATCGTCCCAACCCGCTCTCTGGTTTCATAATCAACGATCTGGCGGAGAAACTGTTTGTCCACCTTGCTCAGTGGAATACGGGGAAGTTGAAAGCCGCCATCAACAACTGCACCATAATCTGAACGGAACTGGCGTGATGGATCACCGATCCGACCTATGGAGCTACAGCCAGCCAGTGCGACCGACGACAAAAGTGATAGTGTGAATGCACGCCTGTTCATGAATTTGCCCAATTGTTGAATTTCAGCCTTTGCTTTCCCAGCGATTCCCTTGTTAGCAAAACAGGAATCACCCGCAATTCGTAAATTGGGTGTTAATCCAAAGTTTTATGATATGTTGCATTAGAGCAACATAATTAACTACAGACCTGTTATATGCCTTTGATTTCAGACAGTTCCGGCAATATTGGTATCGATAACCGTCAATCTGATCTTGCAATGACCGTGCGAAAAGGGATTTTGAACGGGTTTGCAGAAAGCGATTGGGTCTTTGTTCCGGAACTGACACTGGCGAATGGCAGGCGTGTTGACCTTATTTCCCTGGATTCAAGGGGACTGATTCGAATCATTGAGATCAAATCATCAATCTATGACTACAAATCCGACCAGAAATGGCACGAATACAAGGATTTTTGTGACGCGTTTTACTTTGCTTCTCATCCTGATGTGCCTCAGGAAACTTTCCCCGAGAACGAAGGTTTCATCCTAGCCGACGCCCACGGCTGCGAGGTTCTGAGGGAGGCAACAATAGGAAAACTGCCAGCACCTACTCGAAAGGTTCTCACCTTGCGAATCGCACGTATAGCGGCTGAGCGACTACGCCGTTACACCCTGCATGAAATGTAGTTTCAGCGTGGGGCCCGTTTTGCAAGAATGCGTTGCAACGTTCTTCTGTGCATATTGAGCCGGCGCGCTGTTTCAGAAACATTGCGATCGCACAATTCATATACACGCTGAATATGCTCCCAGCGAACCCGGTCAGCCGACATCGGATTTTCAGGCGGGTCTGCCTTTTCGCCTGGAGAGCGCATCAAGGCTGTATAGACGTCGTCAGCATCAGCCGGCTTGGCCAGATAATCGACAGCTCCCATCTTCACAGCGGTAACGGCGGTGGCAATATTGCCATAACCCGTCAGGAT